>CAYWNI010000366.1:2177-3180 GCA_964459525.1 uncultured Lentimicrobiaceae bacterium
TTACTTTAAAAATGCTTGCAATGAGCATGATGATGTTTATGGGCGTTTATGCCTTTGGACAGTACAACACTACCTTTAACGTTGATATGGCCGATGCTGTTGGTTTTGACGCCGCAGTAGACGAAGTTTTCATGTCTGGTAATTTTGCTGGTTGGGCTCAACCTGGTAGTGACGTAGCTTACAAAATGGAACCACTGGAAGCTGGTTCAATGGTTTACACACTTGCCGCTACTGTTGATTCAGGTGAGGTTCAGTACAAATATTTCATTATTATTGGCGGTGAAGCAAGCTGGGACAACGGCGAATGGACAGGTGATCCAAACCGTAAAATTTATGTTGTATCTGATGGTGGAATGGTTGATAACATCTGGGGTGATAAGCCAGTCAACGTTACTTTTACTGTCGACATGACAGACGCTACTCCTTTTGATCCTGCAACTGATGCAATTTACATCGGTGGTAATTTAGCCAATAACTGGGCAATGCCAGGTTCTATTTCAGCTTATATGCTGACTCCTGTAAATGAAACTATGGTTTATGGAATCGAACTATTGCTCAATCCTGGTGAATATCAATACAAGTATTTCCGCGTAATTGATGGCGTACCTAGCTGGGATAATGGTGAATGGACAGGTGATCCAAACCGTGATGTTACTGTTGATACTTTGACCACTGGTGTTGAAAACATCTGGGGAACAACAGGTATTTTTGAAGCAGTTAACGAATTTACCTACAACATGTATCCAAATCCAGCCAATGATTTTATTTATATCGCTAACGTTGCCGACGTAAATAAAGTTGAAGTTTTTGACGTAACAGGTAAAATGGTTAGAACTGCTGATCTTTTCGGACAGGCTAATTTTACAATTAATGTTGCTGACCTCAAAACAGGTATGTAAATTATTAGTGTAACCAATGAAACTGGTGTTCAGTCTTCAAAATTCATGAAACAATAACATATTGTTTTAATTTTTAAAAGCCGGTTAGTTCTTTCTAACCGGCT
>CAYWNI010000367.1:0-3174 GCA_964459525.1 uncultured Lentimicrobiaceae bacterium
ACCTTTAAAGAAAAGATTGCTCAAAATGCATTTGTTGAATGGGAGGAAGTATATCCGGATCGATTTTATGGAACGCTAAAAACTGAGGTTGAGCGCGTGCGCTCAAATGGAATGCATGTGCTATTTGATGTGGATGTTGTGGGCGGACTCAATATTAAAAAGCAGTTTGGAAAAGAGGCACTTGCTATTTTTGTTGCTCCTCCTTCGCTGGATGAGTTAAAAGTTCGCTTAGAGAGCAGGGCTAGCGATTCACCTCAGGATATTGAAGTGCGATTAGAAAAAGCTGCCTACGAAATGAGTTTCGCCAGTCAGTTTGATGTGGTTATCGTAAACGATAAGCTTGAAAAAGCTGTTGAAGAGGTGACGGACGTTGTGTCCAATTATTTGTCTGAAGATTAACTGAATTTCCGATGAAAACCATTGTATTACCAAATTATAACCGCAATGTGCTTCGTGCTATTTTAAGCTTGAAAGTACAGGATTCGGCTCAATTGAAACCATTAAAAAATCAGGTGCTTGTTGAGTTGCATGCGTCACCGATAAATCCATCAGATATCGCCTTTGTTCAGGGAGGATACCAAATTGTAAAAACATTACCTGCTGTGCCTGGCTTCGAAGGAAGTGGTGTAGTAGTAGATGTTGTTCCCGGACTTGAATACTGGCTAGGAAAGCGGGTGAGTTTTTTTGTTCAAGATGATAATGTGGGTGCTTGGTCGGAATATCTCACTGTGAGTGAGCAGGATCTGATTGAACTTCATGAAAACATCGACATGGATCAGGCAGCGTGCTTGGCGATAAATCCTTTCACCGCTTTTGGTTTGTTCGATATTGCGCTTATGCGCCAGAGCGATGCAGTTATTGTAAATGGAGCGGGTGGGCAGGTTCCTAATTTAATAAGGAGTCTGGCTAGTGAGCATGAGGTGGAAGTTATTAATATCGTGCGAAATCCTGTGACTTTTAATGAGCTTAAAGAAAGTGGTGTAAAGCACGTATTGCTCGAATCGGATGAAGATTTTTTCAGTAATTTAAGGGAGCTATCACACAAACTAAATGCTACTGTAGCCTTCGATTCGGTCGCAGGGCCGCAGGCTGGTTTGTTATTCAATGCTATGCCCGACGACTCGGAGCTGGTGGTTTATGGCGGTTTATCGAATAAGCCTATCTCGGATATTAGCTCCATGGAAATGATTTTTAAAAATAAAATCGTAAGTGGGTTTAATTTGGGTGCTTGGAAAGATTTGCTCGATGAAGGAGAGTTTGAAAAAGTGTCAAAAATAATTCAGGATAAATTTATTGCTGGTGAATGGAAAACACAGATACGACAAGTTGTTCCTTTTGACCAAATTACAGATGCTCTCAAAGGTTATCTGGGCAACATGAGTGGTGGTAAAGTATTGTTGAAACCAATGTAAACTAATAAGGTAAGTGCAAAAAAGAACAGGTTTGTTATTTGGCTCATTTAATCCGATTCATACAGGGCATTTGATTTTAGCTAATTATATGTCAGAATTTACTGATTTGGATGAGGTTTGGTTTGTTGTGTCTCCTCAAAATCCTTTGAAGGATAAAAAAACGTTACTGGCCGATTATCACCGGCTGGCATTAGTGCGATTGGCTGTCGACGATCACCCAAAACTTGGTGTTACCGACATTGAGTTTAAAATGCCTGTGCCATCATATACCATTGATACATTAACTTATTTAAGCGAAAAGTATCCTGACAGGCAATTGGTACTTATCAGTGGAACAGATATTTTCCAGAAATTTCACAAATGGAAAAATTACAAGGAACTAATAGAACTGTATCATTTCTATGTTTATCCCCGTCCCGGATCGAGTTTAGGTGAATACGAAAATAACCCCTCAATTACTTTGTGGGATGCACCTCAAATTGAAATTTCTTCAAGTTTTATCAGGAAAGGAATTGCTGCTAAAAAGGACATGAGTTTCTGGATGCCCGACAAGGTTTACGAATACATCACCGAGATGCATTTTTACGAAAAACTGTAATCAACATTATTTGGTTTGGTTAAAAAACCTAGTGATGGTGTTACAAATAAAATCAACAGTTTCATAATTAAGCTCATAAAACATAGGCAGCCTGATGAGGCAGTCGGCGTATTTTTGTGTATTTATTAAAACACGACCATCATGTTTTTCTTGATAATAAGGGCTTTTGTGCAAAGGTAGGTAATGAAAAACAGCGTGAACGTAATTGTTGTTAAGGTAGTTTAATAGTTCCTTGCGGATAGCTGGTGTTTTTACCTTAAAATAGAATAAATGCCCATTGTTGGTAGCAAACTTGGGGAGGGCATCTAGAACAATATCGCCATTATTGGCATGCGATTGTAGCTTGGTAATATAGTAGTTTCTCAGCTTTTTTCTTTTATCCTGAATGTCGTCTATCATTGTTAGCTGGGCATACAATACGGCGGCAGTAATCTCTGAGGGGGCAAATGAAGCGCCAATGTCAACCCATTCGTATTTTGATATTTCTCCTTTGTTGAATGCCGTTCTGTTGGTGCCTTTTTCCCAGACAATTTCGGCGCGACGTATGTATTTTTCATCATTTATGACGAGTAAACCTCCTTCACCGCAGCTTATGTTTTTGGTTTCGTGAAATGAAAATGCTGCAAATTGCCCAAAACTGCCCAATGGCTCGCCATTGTAATAAGAGTCAATGCCATGAGCCACATCTTCGAATAAGATTAGATTGTATTTATTGGCAAGGGCTATGGCTTTTTGCATGTCTACGGCCACGCCACCGTAATGCATTACCACAAGCACTTTGGTTTTATTCGTAATCAGTGTTTCAGCCAAGTCCAAATCAATATTTGGATAATCTGGTAATGTGTCGGCAAAAACAATCTTGGCTCCTTTATAAATAAAAGGGTTAGTTGTAGAAACGAAAGTGAACGAAGGCATAATTACCTCATCGCCGGGGTTTAGATTCATGAGCATTACTGCCATTTCAAAAGCGTGCGTGCACGATGTAGTTAAAAAGGTTTTTTTATAACCGTAACGTTTTTCAAAAAACTCATGGATTTTATGTGTGTAAATACCATTGCCTGAAAGCTGTCCGAAAGCCATGGCGTTTTTGACAAAGTCGAGTTCCTTGCCTTCGCAATATGGTTTGTTAAAGGGTATTTTCATCACAGCAGTTGATTCGGTTGG
>CAYWNI010000368.1:0-3153 GCA_964459525.1 uncultured Lentimicrobiaceae bacterium
AAATTGAAAAAGAAAGTGTTAAGCGGGTCAGGGATGCGAGAAAAAATGCCTGGAACAATTTCCAACAGCCCATTATCGACAAAAAAAATGAGTTCCTGAAATTGGTGGACATTACCACCTGCAATTGTGCACAAACCTCAGCCATCGATCAAATTAAAAAAGACCTCCAATCGATAGGTGAGCCTATACGTAAAGACATTATTTCATCCGCAAAAAAAATCCTCAGGTTGATTTGCAACAGTTGCAGTAAACCGGAGAATTCGCTAAAGATAAATGTAACCAATTGGCTCGAAAAAGAAACCGCAGACAGCAACGAGCGTTTCAGCTCACATTTGTACAGCCGGTCGGATAAAGCCATTGACAACATTAAGTTTGTGGAGCCATTGTTTTCAGAAAACGCCCCCATGGTACCGGGAAGAGAGATTCTGCGCGACAATTTTGATTATCTATTTGAAAACAACCCGCTTTTGGTCGCCTTTGGCGAAGATGTTGGAAAGATTGGCGGTGTAAACCAAACCTACGAAAACATTCAGGAAAAATATGGCGAAAATCGCATTTGGGACACCGGAATACGCGAAGCTACCATCATCGGTCAGGGACTGGGGATGGCCATGCGTGGACTGAGACCTATAGCCGAAATACAATATTTTGACTACCTGCTCTACGGACTTCAAGTGATGAGCGATGATCTGGCTACCCTGCATTACCGCACGCGTGGCGGACAAAAAGCGCCCCTGATTGTGAGCACACGCGGCCACAGGCTCGAAGGCATTTGGCATAGTGGATCACCGCTGAGCATGGTAATAAATTCGATACGTGGCGTACATGTTGCCGTTCCGCGAAACATGACCCAAGCAGCAGGTTTTTACAACACCTACCTTGAATCGGACCAACCTGTGCTTATTATTGAGCCTCTGAATGGTTATCGCCTGCGCGAACGAAAACCAGACAACATAGGTCAGTTTAAAATTCCTGTCGGTATTCCTGAGTTGCTAAATTCTGGCACAGACCTTACCCTGGTAACCTATGGAAGTTGTGTGCGCATTGCTGAAGATGCTGCAAAACAGTTGTCCGACTTTGGAATTTCGGTAGAATTGATTGATGTGCAAACCCTGCTTCCTTTCGATATAAACCACACCATCGTGGAATCGTTAAAGAAAACCAACAAAATTGTTTTCTTCGATGAGGACGTACCAGGAGGCGCAACAACCTTTATGATGCAACAGGTGCTTGAAGAGCAAAAAGGCTATTTCTATCTTGATGCACAACCTATTACGGTTACAGCTAAAGAACACCGGGCAGCTTACAGTACAGATGGTGATTATTTTTCAAACCCCAATGCTGAGGAAGTTTTTGATGTTGTTTACAACCTCATGCACGAATACAATCCCACAAAATATCCAAAGATTTTTTAAAAGGAACGGGGTTAGGCTCCTTACGGCAAAAACACTTATTTTTGCCCAAACTGTTTTAACTTAATGCGGATCAACAACTTCATATCCTTGGTTTTGATGCTGGCACTTATGCTGTCGTGTAATCATAGTGAAGTTATACCTGATCAAAGAGCCCCAATAAGCACCTCTATCAAATTGCCTGAAATTGCTGATAAGCTCAGCCAAAGCAGTATTTTGAATTCAAAAAAAATACCATCACTTGTTGGCGGCAACCCGGATATTCCATTTGATTACACAGCACGAGCAAAGCACCACACCTCAAAGCTTGCGCATGACAACTACAAACTGGTTAGCCGAACTCCCCTTCCTAATTTACCGACTAAAAAAGAAGTTCCGGCGGATAAAACGACCAAGGTTACAGAAAACGCGGACAACAACAATCAGATTCGAATCCTGTTTCAAAATGATATTTTTACCAATACCGACTATTATTTTACCAACGGAGTTAACATTGAATTCGTTACTCCAATGGCGAAGAGGGCTTTTTACAAGCTACTTCCTGCTGTCGCGAAAAAAGCAGATATTGAACTCAATGGATTCTCTGTAACACAAAATATTTATACCCCCACCAATCCAGATGTTGAAAATATTCTTGATGGCGACAGGCCTTTTTCGGCCATTCTCACCCTGGGGCAGTTCAAAGAGAGCTATTCAATTTCAAATAAGCTATTTATAAAAAGTCGTTTGGAGTTTGGTGTGCTTGGCCCGGCATCGCTGGGAAAAACCGTGCAGTCTTCGATACACCAAATTGAACCTGTAGGGTGGAACAACCAAATTGCAAACTGGCCTGTGGTAAATTTCTATTTTTATATCAGTAAAAGCCTGATCAGCAGTAACCACTTCGAGTTTGCACTTACAGGCGATGTTGCTGCCGGAACAGCATACAACCGCGCAAGTCCTGGTGTCAGTATGCGGACAGGAAACTTTGTTCCCCTACTCAGAGGTCCCGCCGCACTTGGACGAATAGCGCAATGGCAATACTGGTTTTTTTTAGATGCTTCATCAAGCCTTGTCGTTTACGACGCCACCCTGCAAGGCAGCTTCTTTTCCCAAAACGACCCTTATGTTATCGAACAAGACAACATCAGCAGGGTTGTTGCCGAAATTGCGGCAGGTCTAGCGGTTTACAAACGAAACATCGGTTTTGAGTTTACCCTGCATTACTTATCTCCGGAGTTTAAAAACGCGCGACATTTTCAATGGGGAAGTGTCGCATTTAATTTAAAATTATAATTTGACAGTCAACTATCAATGCTTATGAATAACGAAAAGCCAACCAATGGCCACAGCACAGATAATCCCATTTCAAAAGAAGAAACATTAAAGTTTCCTGTAACCTTTCAGCTAAAAGCTGTTTTCGACCTTCAGCACAGCGAAGACCAAAACAAAACCAATCTGGAAACCGTGCTAAACAAACTGGAAATCAAAAATAGTTTTATAAATAGCAAGCAAAGCAGCAAAGGAAACTTCTCCAGTCTTTCGTATGAAGTATCTATTGATAACAAGGAACTTATGGACAAGCTTTACGCAGAACTCAAAACCATCTCTGGTTTAAAAATGGCCTTATGATCGAAAAAATAGCTGCAGTCGCCCTGGGAGGGAGCGTTGGCGCAGTGCTTCGGTACTTGGTGTTTCTTATGTTCAGCCGAACGCAGGAGCACGCATTTCCGTGGTACACGCTACTGGTAAATCTAGTCGG
>CAYWNI010000369.1:0-3137 GCA_964459525.1 uncultured Lentimicrobiaceae bacterium
TACAACAATAAAAGATTGGCTATTGTCGGTTAAAAATGGAATAACCGAACTTGTGTAATCGAAAAACTCTCTGCTATGGCTGTCGAATACATAAATGACATTGAAATATTCGTTTATTCTCCAATCATAGTCGATCGGCGTGTAAATGATGATCTCACGCTCTTGATTTAACACCTTCGATTGGATTTTAATGTTTTCAACTCTTGCTATCGACTGGGCATGCGTTTGGCTAAAAAATAATACCAGCAAGAAAATATACCAAGCTCTTGATTTCATATTGATTTTGTTTTTGTTAAGGTAACATGCGCATGAATAGGATTACCGATTTGCTCTCTTTCTGTTATTTCACAAAGATAATTAAGATTGCGACCGAAAAACCTGTTTGCAGTTACCTAACTCAAAACAACTTATACAGGTGATAAAATGTTTTTGCTAGCTTTTTGAACCAGCCTTTACAAACAGTTGGCAACGCAATAATCAATCGAATCATTGCTTTTTCCTATCTTCGCAACCACATTTTAAATCGCTTGCCGTATGACAAAACCAAATTGGAAATCACTAAAGGAGTTCGAGGAAATCAAGCTCGAATACTGGAATCACATAGCCAAAATAACCATAAACAGACCAAGATATTACAATGCTTTTACCCCGACAACCACAACGGAAATGGCGATAGCATTAGAAATTATTCGTGAAGACCAGGACGTGTACACGGTAATTTTAACCGGCGAAGGCGACAAAGCCTTTTGTAGTGGTGGCGACCAGAACGTGAAAGGAAAAGGCGGGTACATAGGCAAAGACGGGATTCCAAGGCTCAACGTGCTCGACGTGCAGCGAAAAATACGGTCGATGCCAAAGCCTGTTATCGCCATGGTAAATGGATTTGCAATTGGAGGCGGACATGTGCTGCACGTTGTTTGCGACATGACCATTGCTTCTGAGAATGCACGATTTGGACAAACAGGCCCCAAAGTAGGCAGCTTTGATGCCGGACTTGGCTCTTCGTATCTGGCGAGCATCGTAGGACAAAAAAAGGCCAGAGAAATCTGGTTTTTAAACAAACAGTATACCGCCGCCGAAGCACTCGAAATGGGCTTGGTGAACAAAGTTGTTGCTTTCGAAAAGCTTGAAGAAGAAACCATTGACTGGTGTTTGACCATGCACCAACGAAGCCCTATGGCACTACGCATGATAAAGCTGGGCATGAATGCCGAATTGGATGGCCAGATTGGCCTACAGGAGTTTGCCGGAAATGCAACCTTGTTGTATTACCTCACCGATGAAGCCCAAGAAGGAAAACATGCCTTTCTTGAAAAACGCGATCCAGATTTTCATAAATACCCCAAGTTTCCCTGACAACCAACATGAGTCAACCAAAACCAATCAAACCAATATCCTGGGTTAAAGCGGCACGTTTACGAACCTTACCTCTGGCCTTGTCGAGTGTGGCTTTAGGAAGCTTTTTGTCTGTCAAATCTGGAACTTACTCCCTTGCCGTGATTGGCTTGTCGGTACTCACCACCCTCCTACTCCAAATATTATCGAATTTCGCTAACGACTATGGCGACTCGGAAAAAGGAACCGATAACGAAAAACGACTTGGCCCTGTAAGAACAGTTCAAGGTGGTGAAATTTCAAAAAAAGAAATGCGTGTTGGCATTGCAGTTTCGGGCTTTCTTTCACTGGTTTCGGGACTTTTTCTGATCTATTTCGGGCTAAAAACACAGCTGATTCCAGCATTGGTGTTTTTCATCATCGGGCTTGCAGCCATAGCTGCCGCCATCAAATACGTAGTTGGGAAAAACGCCTATGGCTACCGCGGACTGGGAGATGTTTTCGTGTTCATATTCTTTGGACTCGTTGGCGTTGTAGGCAGTTATTACCTCAACACCCAAACCGCCAGCCTATTGGTGTGGCTTCCTGCCATCACCATCGGACTTTTTAGCACAGGCGTGCTCAACCTGAACAACATGCGTGATGCCGAAAACGATCGAGCAAGTCACAAAATCACCATCCCGGTAAGGCTTGGCCGCAGCAAATCAAATTTATATCACCTCTTTTTAATTGTAACTGGCTGGCTGTGCGCATTGACTTTTAGCCTTTTCAGCGGTTATAGCCCCCTCCAATACATTTACCTGATAACACTGCCGTTGTTTATGCGCGATTTGATAAAAATAGTGAACACACCCGACCCGCAGATGCTTGATCCCTACTTAAAAAAATTGGCTCTTAGCACACTGGCCTTCAGCCTACTCTTTGGAGTCGGCTTACTCCTTTCCTGATTTGGTTTTAGATTTTGATTAAATTTATCCCAAAAACAACCATGAAAGTTGCACGTTATTTTCCGTACCGCTTACAATTTAGCTTTGCTGCCGGCACTTCACGTGGCGTACTCACCCATAAAGACTCTTGGTTTATAGCTGTTTCAGAGCAAAGCAGCCCTGAGGTCTTCGGCCTTGGAGAATGCAGCCTGATTTCAGGGCTAAGTCCCGACCCACTTGCCGAATATTTACCCATACTTGAGGAAGTATGCACCAACATCAACCATATTGACGACGAGCTTAACGAAAAACTAAAGCATTTCCCCAGTATCCGTTTTGGTTTGGAAACAGCAATGACAGACCTCGCGGCAAAGGGCAGCAAAACGCTTTACCCCTCCGACTTCACCTCAGGAAAAGATTCCATAAAAATTAATGGGCTAATCTGGATGGGCAATCACCAGGAAATGCTAAAACGCATAAACGAAAAAATTAAATCCGGATTTAACTGCTTGAAGCTTAAAATTGGAGCGATTGATTTTGGAGAAGAAATAAGTTTGCTCAGGTTAATAAGGAATCAATTTTCGTTGAACGAGCTGGAGCTGAGGGTAGATGCCAACGGTGCATTTTCAGAAACCGAAGCCCTCCAGAAACTCGAACAATTGGCTTCGTTTAAAATACATTCGATAGAGCAACCCATAAAACCCAAACAGTGGGATGCCATGGCCACTTTATGTGAGAAAAGCCCTATCCCCATCGCACTCGACGAGGAACTGATCGGGATTGAAAACATTTCAAAATTTAACAGCATGATCCGGCACATAAAGCCGCAGTACATCATACTTAAGCCCAGCCTAATAGGTGGTTTCAAGGTGGCTG
>CAYWNI010000370.1:0-3119 GCA_964459525.1 uncultured Lentimicrobiaceae bacterium
ACAATAAAGTTATGGCAATTCTATTCCTTTCCTATTTCCTAACCATGGGAGCTGTTGTGTTGCAAAAAAAGAAACTTGCGCTTTTTCTATTTATAATCAGCACGTTATCCAGTATTGGTATGTTTTTATACCACACCACTTCTACCCTAAATCTAAATTTTTAACATGAGTTTAAAAGGACTTTATACACTCAACAGCCTAGCCCAACTAATCATCCTATTCATTCTTCTTGGTGCTTTCTACTTTCAATTTGGATTGCATGAGAACCCTTGCCCTTTGTGCCTGTTACAACGTATGGGTATGATGGGGATAATAATTGGCCTATCGTTAAACACCTGGTTTGGATTGCGTAAAGCGCATTTTGGCATCGTGATACTTTCGGCCATTATTGGCGCGTCTTTTTCTTTCAGGCAGATTCTGCTTCATATTTGCCCTGTGGCAGGCGAGTCTACTGGTTATGGCGCTGCTGTTTTGGGCATGCACTTGTACTCGTGGGGACTTATTGCTTTTGTGATGAGTATTGCAGGAGCGGCAGTTTTTCTGTTTTTTAAAGAGGAAATGGAGACTAAAAAGCGTACTCCGATGCTTTTTGAAAAGATCGTTTCATATTTGTTTCTGGCTGTGATACTTATTAATATTGTCGCCACCTTATTTGAATGTCAGTTAGGGCCTTGCTGCGATAACGGTCCCTGTATCCATTAGCTGATCACCAATCAAGACGTAAATACATCTCATCAATAAGATGTAAACAGTGCACTTTTATCATAAATATTTGAAGAACAATGAAAGCATATTTTGCAGCTATAGTAGTCTCAATGTTTATCTTCTTTTGTTGTAAAACAAATTACGCCATAGGGCAAGAAGCCAATCACGGATTTAGCTTTTCAGCAAAAACAGGTTTGACTTTGGCCAACATGTACGGCCCTGATGTTGAAAGTGAAACATTCTTAAACGGAGGTAATCCCAATAATTTTTACGCAAACCATCCGGCAAACAGCCATTTTAAGCCCGGAGTGAACATAGGCCTTTCGGCTGACTATCATTTTAACAAACACATTTCGTTAGGATTAGGTAGCTCATTCATTCAAAAAGGTTGTAGGGTTGCCATCGCACAGCATTGGAACAGCGAAACTCAAAAATATGAAACAATAAACGGAACAGTTAACTGGAATCAAAACTTTTTTACGTTTGAACTACCCCTCACCTACTTCTTGCCTTTGAGAAACAATGACTTGTATGTACAAGCTGGTTTGTTTGTTGGTCTACTTATCAACTCGACTGAAGTTGGGAAGATTTCCATCGATGGAACTGATTATAACTACACCAAAAGCCGAAGAGCCAGTAAAACTGAACCTGGCTATTTTATTGGGGTCGGCTATATGTATGCATTGCCCGATAAGTTAGGGAAAATATTTACGGAGATTTCTTGGTCACGAAGCATCTTGGTTTCGCCTGGAAGCGACATGATTCCAAATCCGCAATACTATTACAACCAAACCTTGAGCCTAAATATTGGATACAGGTTTGGTAGTGGGATTTTTACTGACTAATAGCCTTTGCCTGCATCTGATGTTCAAATAAGCTTTAACAAGACAAGCTGGACTAGCTATCAAGCTGGTTTTTTATCTGGATAACCTACCAAAACGTATTATATTTGCCCAAAACTACCGCGTAGTAATTCAATATAGCGAAGAAATGAACCACACTCCACTGGCAGAAAGATTGCGTCCTCAAAGCCTCGATGAATACATTGGGCAGGAACACCTTACCGGCAAGGAGGCTATCTTAAACAGGAGTATTTCTGGTGGCAATATTCCCTCCATGATTTTGTGGGGCCCTCCTGGCGTTGGAAAAACGACCCTTGCGCATATTATAAGCAACACGCTGAAACGCGAATTTTACACCCTGAGCGCTATCAGTTCTGGCGTTAAGGATGTGCGGCAGGTAATTGCGCAGGCGGGCACATTCGGCGGGTCGGCCATATTGTTTATCGATGAAATCCATAGATTCAGCAAGTCGCAACAGGATTCTCTTTTGGGCGCTGTTGAAAAGGGAACCATAACGCTTATTGGCGCTACCACCGAAAATCCTTCATTTGAAGTTATATCGCCCCTCCTCTCCCGCTGTCAGGTTTATATACTAAAACCACTCGCTAATTCGGATTTAATCACGCTCCTCGATCGGGGAACAAGGGCGCTTAGCGAACAATTTGGGCTTACAATCAATATCACCGAAAATCAAGCTTTATTGAATGTTTCGGGAGGAGATGCACGTAAATTACTCAATGCACTTGAGCTCGTTGTCTATCAGGAAAAAGCAAGTAAAAAAGAGATTGTTATAACCAATCAATTGGTTCAGCACGTTATACAAGAAAACTTGGCTACCTACGACAAGCAAGGCGAAATGCATTACGACATTGTTTCCGCATTTATTAAGTCGATGCGGGGTAGCGATCCAAACGCGTCAGTTTATTGGCTGGCACGTATGATTGAAGGCGGCGAAGATCCCAAATTTATTGCTCGGCGCATGCTTATTTTGGCTTCGGAGGATATTGGAAATGCCAATCCCAACGCGTTGCTTTTAGCCAACGCCTGTTTCGATGCCATTGCCAAAATCGGCTGGCCTGAGGGGAGGATCATTCTCTCACAAACGGCTGTGTATTTAGCCAATTCCCCTAAAAGTAATGCAACCTATTTGGCTATTGGTGCAGCGCAACAGGCTGTAAAAAACACGGGTAACCTACCTGTTCCGTTGCATTTACGAAATGCTCCTACCGGCTTGATGAAGGACATTGGCTATGGCAAATCATACCACTATGCCCACGATTTTCCACAAAACTTTGTAGATCAGGAATTTTTACCCGATCAATTGACTGGGAATGTTTTTTACACACCTGGCGATAATGCCAGAGAAAAGGAAGATGGGAAACGCATAAAAGAACGTTGGAAAAATAAATACAACTCATAAAGAAATGGAAATAAACCTATTGCAATCATTAATCGACCACAGTTACGATTACGCTTCTGACCTGCTCAACGACACGGGCGAGTTTTATCCTTTTGCTGCTTTTACCGACAAAGCAGGACAGGTGCATCCTTTGGAATTTGATGTCGATAAAA
>CAYWNI010000371.1:0-3105 GCA_964459525.1 uncultured Lentimicrobiaceae bacterium
TTGCAATCTTAAACTTAAGACATGCTTATTGAAAAAGACATGAGTCTGGCTGATGTTTTGCATCACGACCACAATCTGATACCTGTAATTAACCGATTTGGGATTAAGCTTGGTTTTGGCGATAGCACAATCGAAGAGTTGTGTACTAGCAAAAACATCAACCTGGATTTCTTCCTCACCATTACCAACACCTTTCACGACCCACGCTATTTTGCCAATAATCACCTGAAATCGTTTGATGTCAGTTTGTTGATAGATTATTTGAAACAAACTCACCACAACTATCTGAGCGATCGTATTCCATATATAGCACTACTAATTAAGCAATTAATTGAAGAAACAACCGAGCACAAAAATGCCATGAAGCTGCTTGAGAATTTTTTCAACGAATACATTACTGAACTGGCAAAGCACATCGAACGTGAAGAAAAGTTTGTTTATCCCTATGTACTGAAACTCAAAGACGCAATAACCACAGGTACTTTCCCAACCGAGCTAATTGCTCAGGTAAAATCATATTCCATAACAGATTATGAAAAGGAGCATGAAAATGTTGAAGAGAAGCTCTTCGACTTAAAAAACATCATTATAAAATACTTACCTCCCACAAGCAACCAAAATCTATGTTTTACGATTATTCACGAGCTGTTTATTCTGGAAAAAGACCTTAACGAACACGCACGTATTGAGGATACTATTCTCGTACCAAAGGTGGAAAACATGGAGCATGTTATCCTAAACAGGAAGAAATAATGGCCAAGGCAATAAAAGTAATCCTGATAGAGAGTGCGTATCTGCTTTCTGCTGGCATAGAGGCTTTGATTAGCGAATTAAACGGTGTTTTTGTTGAGCATGTTTATCACGGTGGCGAACCCAACTTAGCCGAAAAAGTACTCGGTCATAAGCCGGAAATCATTATCGTCGACCCGAATTCGCTGGGCGAAGATTTTTTTACAATTATTAAGGTCTTTCAAAACGAAACCGACATCAAGGTAGTTGGACTGCTCTCGGACAAAGCCCCCGACCCTATCAAAGGTCGATTTTTGCATCAGTTAAATCGGAACAACTGCAAGTTTGATTTGCTGGAAAGCCTAAAAAAAATAATTGGCAACAATCCCAGCCGAACAAAACCCCAAAGTCAAAAACTGAGTAACCGCGAAATAGAACTACTCAAACAGGTTTGTTTGGGACATACCAACCAGGAAATTGCCGACAAATTATTTTTAAGCGTACATACCGTTACAACACACCGAAAAAACATCACAAAAAAACTGGGCATAAAAACCGTAAGCGGGTTAACCGTTTATGCATTAATGAACAATTTAGTAGATATCAAGGAAGTGGAAAACAGAGGGTAGGAATCATTCTATGCTCCAAACCGGATTTTTTTGAGTGCAGTCGAGCAACTTTGTTTTTATGTTCGCGGCCAATAACTTCCCAACCTCGACAGCCCTTTCCTTATTATTATAACGACCTATGGCAATTTGCTGGTGATTTCCATAAACCAATGCAATTTTTAACTTTTGGTCGTGAGCGGTATAATACAAACTTGCAACATGGCTGGTTGCACCTTCATTTTCAGGGTAAATAGTAACGTAATCCACCTTGGGTAACGGTTTCCATTTTCCAAAGCTATACATTAGAACAGTGGAGTAAAATCGATACTTTTTTAAAGAAAAGTCTATTTCAATTCCTTCGTTGATAAATAAAAGCAAGGCCCCACCAACAACAAAAATCACCCCTGTAAAGCCACCAAGCCAGTTTTGATACTGCATAGCAAACCAAAGCATTGCGCCTCCAAAAACGAATAACAACCCACCCACGAATTTATACTGCAGCAGGATGACGCCCTTCATTGGCTCTCGGAATAATTCAGCATTTTTCGGCATAAGAAAACTTATAAAACAAGGACATAAAGATACACTTTACTTTTAAACCCATCGCAAGAGCAAACATCAACCAAGGCTATATTTTATTAATTTTGCACACTTTTTCAATTGCTTATGAACATCCAGAAAGAAATAAACCGCCGACGCACCTTTGCCATCATCAGTCACCCCGATGCTGGAAAAACAACACTTACTGAAAAGTTGCTGCTTTATGGCGGTGCCATTCAGATTGCCGGCGCCGTAAAGTCGAATAAAATAAAAAAAACTGCCACATCCGACTGGATGGAAATAGAACGACAACGTGGCATTTCCGTTGCCACTTCGGTAATGGGTTTTGAGTACAACGACACTAAAATCAACATCCTCGACACACCTGGTCATCAGGATTTTGCCGAAGATACGTTCCGAACCTTAACCGCCGTCGACAGTGTAATCGTTGTAATCGACGTGGCTAAAGGGGTAGAGCCACAGACAGAAAAACTCGTTGAGGTCTGCCGCATGCGCAAAACCCCAATCATGGTTTTTATCAATAAACTCGACCGACCTGGAAAGGACGCTTTCGAGCTATTGGATGAAATTGAACAAAAACTACACCTCACTGTTACACCTCTTAGCTGGCCAATAAATATGGGTGTGGACTTTAAAGGCGTTTACAATATTTTTTCAAAAAACCTAACCCTTTTTACCCCCAATAAACAAACCATTGAAACAGGGGTGCAGATAGACGATTTAGAAGATCCCGAAGTTGTTAAATATCTACCCCACGATGCGGCCAAACTGCGCGAAGAAGTAGAACTTGTTTCAGGCGTTTACCCAGAAATGGATCGTCAAAAATACCTGGAAGGAAATCTTTCACCCGTATTTTTTGGTAGTGCCCTAAATAATTTTGGGGTTCAGGAACTACTCGACAATTTTATCCAGATTGCTCCTCCACCTCAAGGCAAAGACAGCGATTTGCGCCATGTAAACCCTGACGACAAAGAATTTACAGGATTTGTGTTTAAAATCCATGCCAACATGGATCCCAATCACCGCGACCGTATTGCCTTTGTGAGGGTGGTATCGGGAGTTTTTTTGCGAAACACCAATTACCTGCATGTGCGCCACAACCGCAAACTCAAATTTGCCAGCCCAACTGCCTTCATGGCTCAGAAAAAAAGTATCGTTGACGAAATGTTTCCGGGAGATATAGTGGGTTTGCACGACACAGGAAATT
>CAYWNI010000372.1:0-3092 GCA_964459525.1 uncultured Lentimicrobiaceae bacterium
CAACTCAATCTATTTATATAAGGCTCAAGGATGGATTTTATAATAAGTATTTGCATAATCGGAAAGATGAGGCCAGATGTAAATGTGAAATTTCAATACATGATTACTACAGTCTAGATGACTATGATCTAAAAAGGAAATTACGTATAGTTCGCTAAGGGTGTTTTAAATCATTTGTCCTAAGCATGAATTGAATTTTCCTTTCCCTTTCAATAATCCAATCAAATTATTTCAATATTTATTGAATTTTCTTTCTTTTTCGCTTGCACATTGGCACAAAAATCCATTCAGCCGCTTAGCATCCTTTTTAACGTAGTGGAAGCGGGAAATGCAAGGGCGGCGGAAATAGGGAAGGTTTTTTGTGGGTAAGCCCTGACGACGTTTATATACCCTTGCATTTGCTGGTGGAACGAGTATGTTTGCAAAGCGGGTGAAGGGATGGTTACTGAGCTCGTATTTTTGAGGCAACTAAAAAAAGGATGGGCTTGAAATTACTGATGTGGCTTTTTAAAGGAAATTTTCCAATATATACCTACATATATGTCGTGTGATATCAGGTCGTAGGATAATGAATAAACGTGTGCTTTTTTGTTGTGAAACATGGCTGAAGGTGCCAGGCCAAACTTGGTTGGATTCCGGCCAATGGCCATGCCTAAATACAATGTGTTTTTTAAAGGTGTGGGAACCTCCAAAATTGTTGTTTGACGGATTGTTTGAGGATAGAGCGTGATTTGGGGATGGCGATAGGTTATTCGATTTTGACAAATCGTATCCACAAGAATGATAAGCCCATTGGAATCATTCTGCAGGGTATCCTGGTAAAGGTTACGGGAAAAATAATCGGACAGGATTGCAAGGGTATCCACATTGTGCCAGCGCCACTTTGTTGAACCTGTGTCGATGTATACTGGTTTGGGAATGTAGGCGGTTGTTTTATTAAAGATAGTGTCGTGGATGGTATCGATGGCGACTACGGGACACTCAGGACATTTTGGGGTTGGGGTGCATTCGCGTTGGAGGAAGAGGGCGAAAAGCAAGACAAGTATTATTAACCAGGGAGTTGATTTCATGGGAAGGGGAAAGGAAAAAGTGAAAAGGAAAAAGTTAAAAGTTGGGCTTCATTAAACATTACGTTCAAAATGAGGCGCATCATAAAAGTTTTTGAAGTGGCCGCCCCAGCGGTTGAGGGGATCGAGGGATACCCAGTATTTGCCGAGCTCTTCGATTAGGGGGTCGGTGTAGGTAAGTACTCCTTTGATGAAGAAATTAAAATCTACAGCGAGCCGTTTGAGGTGGTTGCTTTGCATAGTTTGGGTTCGCTTTTTAGCGGAAATAAGTTCGAGTTGGAGGTCTTCGACGCGGATGGATTTGCCATGGTAATAGAGTGCTTGTTGCTCTATGGTACGGTAGGCTTCGCCAAAGGTGAGGTTGATGCCGAGACTGTTAGCTTTGAGGATGAGTAGGGCTATGTTTTGGGTGAAGATTTGTTGGTGGAAAGACAAATTCATGGAGAAGTAAAAAGTTAAAAGTTAAAAGGGAAAAGTTAAAAGCGCCTAAAGTTAAAAGTGCCTAAAGTTATGGGGAGGTTATTTGAGTTCTTTGAGGATTTGTTTGATGTCGGTCATGATGACTTTTTGGTCGGATTTCATTTCTTTGATGGAGGTACGGATGAGTTCGACGTCTTTTTCGTGGTAGGTGCGGACTTCGGAGATTTTGGTTTGGTTGGTTTGTACTTTCACGGAGATGATACCGGATGCATGGTACATGCCTATGATGCCGATGATGGCAGCAATAACAAGGGATGCCGCTATGGAACCAAACCAGCGGAGAAAGATGGTTTCGTTTTTGCTCATGGTGTTACTTTTTTAATAATTCATTTTTGTCAGAGGAGCCTTTGGAACTGCCATAGAAGTAGGCTACTACCATGGAAAATGCGCCAACAAGTGCGCCCAGGACTATGCCGACTTGTTCTTTGAAAGTACCATTGTAGATTAAGTAAATGAGAGTGACGAAAAATCCGATGGCGATTAGACCGCCTAAAGCGTACATGAATATGTCTTTTGTTTTCATAGGATGGGGGTTAGTGGTTAGGGGTTAGTGGTTAGGGGATGGTGGTTAGGGGATGGTGGTTTGTTGTTAGTTAAGCCAGGTGATGCCGTCGGTTATGGCGATGTAGAATACTGAATTGGTGGTGTCGTAAACGAATGAGGTATGGCCTGCGCCTAAAGTGGCTGGATCGCCTATGAGGGCTGTTAGTTCGGCTGATGTGGGGGGCAAGGATAAACTGGCTTTCAGGATGGTTAATCTGATGCTTGAAGCGTGGATTGTGGCGTTGCCATTTTCACCCATATATACATCGATTACGTGGTCGTCGCCGATGGTGGCGGTATTGGAGCCATTGCCATAAGCATTGGGACCTATTACAATCTGATTGGTTTGGTTAGATGATTGAGCTCTTGCCAGATAGCCAAGAAAAAGGGAGGAACTACCTGTGATGCTTAACCCACCAGCACCATAACCAACGGCAGTATTGTTGGAACCGGTTGTGTTTTCAAAAAGAGAACTACCACCATAGGCTGTGTTGTGGTCACCTGTTGAGTTGTTGAACATGGCATCCCAACCAAAAGAAGCATTGTAGGAGCCAGTTGTGTTATTGGGAGATGCCCAGTAACCAACACTTGTGTTTTTAGAACCTGTGCTGTTTTGTGAGTAAGCATAGGAGCCTATTGCAATATTTTGAAAACCGGAGGTATTGTTGAAAAGGGTGGCATTACCAATTCCTACGTTTTGAAAACCAGATGATGTTTTTTCGCCTGCCCTGCTACCCATAAAAATGTTATAAAATCCATCAGAATTCAATTTGCCTGCTCTGTCGCCAATAAAAACATTGTAATTGTCGGTTAGGTCGTCGTTGAAGCCTGCGCTATCGCCAAGGAAGATACTTTTGCCCGTGTTGATTTGCCGAAATGAGCGACCTGTTAGACTTAGATTAGGCATGTAAACCGTGTTGGAATCAGTTGCAGATTGTCCAACCCCACCCAGGACAACACTATTTGTTGCTGTTGAATCGACTGAATTGTTGCGACCACCTA
>CAYWNI010000373.1:0-3091 GCA_964459525.1 uncultured Lentimicrobiaceae bacterium
TGTCAGATGTATAAACTGATTCTTTGTCGTAGTCGGGAAGAATGGCCTCAAACGTTGATTTTAGTTCCTGATTACTCATCTTCTTAGGATTATCAACAGGTTTTCCATCTTGGTGGTTGAATACTTTTTCAAACACTTTTTCCAGAGGCGTGTCTTCACCCTCGGTATAAATACTGATTTCTTTGAGCGAGCTAACGCGATCGTGTGCAAACGAGGGAATCTTTTTTCCGTCGATTAGCGATTCGATGATCAGGTTATTTTTGGCTTCGCCTACCATGCGGTATAAACCGGGTTTTCCGGTTACTGATAAGATTTTACTTAAATCCATATAAAACAAAAATTTGTGCAAAAATAACTTTTTTTGCCGATGTAGCTTAAAAATCAAATATGCCAGCAACAGTTGTGCTTAAATATTTAAACAACAGAAAAACAGTGAAGTAGTTATTCTTTTGTACCATATCTGGTTTTGCGTTGCTGTTGAAAAACCCTACTTTCCGAATAGAGCTTTGTTTTTGTTACTACATTTGCCGCTTTAAAACAATAAATTTACAATGATCCGAATCACCAGTCTAGTATTGATAGTTTATTTTTTTGCTGTAAGTTGTAGCACGCCAGGGCAGATGGGAAAAACCAAGTTAAGCGCCCTTCAACTGTATCAACAAGGAGCGTATCAGCAAGCTTTAACCATTTGGGAGTCTGAGATTACTGCAAGCGAAAAGAAATCGCAAGAAAGCGAATTCTATACCCCTGCTGCATTTGCTGCCCTTAAACTTGGGCAAAACGACAAGGCGTTAATCTGGTTAAAAAAGGCCAGTTACTCACCATATGTTTCTGATAGTACTTTTCTGGCTATGGCCGATATTTATCAGCAAAAAGATAATTTGAGCTTGGAGATGCTTGCTTTACAAGACTATCTGAACAAATTTCCACAGGGCACGAAAAAAAATCAGGTTAATGAACGCCTTTTTGATATTTATGTAGAAAGTGCAAATTGGCAGCTGGCTGAAGAAAAATGGAATACATTAACCGCTTATCAACGAAGCGAGGAGTCAAATTTATTAAGCTACTTTGATGTTAGCCAAGCCTTGATGGCGGATATACGTTGCGATAGCATTGCCATCGAACTTCTGCAAATAAATAGTGATCAGGTAATTGCATTAAACTGGTTGGGTAAAAAGTATTATCGGTTAGCCGAAGATGTGTATCAGAAAGAAATGACAGCCTACGATCAAAACAAGACGCGTAAGCAATATGCTCATCTGCTTGAACAGTTAGATTTGATTACCGCTGATTTTAAAAAATCGTTGAGCTATTTAAAAACATCGTATGAGGTCGTTCCTGATGCCAAAATTGCACTTTACCTAAGTTATATTTACAACCGACTCGACGACAAGCAAAAGGCTTCGTATTACGGGCATTTGGCTGAATAATAGTGCTATACCAATGTAATTCCGGTGTAGTTTTCGGGACGAACAGCCAGAAGTTCTTCTTTTACCGCAGGCGAAATCTCTAGCTGCATGATGAAGTTACGTATTGAACTTTCAGTAATTTTTTCATTGGTTCGGGTAAGTAATTTTAGCGCTTCGTAGGGGTTTGGGTAGTTTTCGCGCCGTAAAATTGTTTGAATTCCTTCAGCTACAACAGCCCAATTGGCCTCCAGATCGGCAGAAATTTTTTCCTCATTAAGCAGTAGCTTTCCAAGTCCTTTTTGAATCGATTTTATAGCAATTAAAATATGAGCTATTGGTGTTCCAATGTTTCTGGTAACGGTAGAGTCAGTTAAATCGCGCTGAAGCCTTGATATTGGAAGTTTATCAGACAGATGATGTAAAATAGCATTGGCCATGCCCAGGTTTCCTTCAGCATTTTCAAAGTCGATGGGGTTTACTTTGTGCGGCATGGCTGACGATCCTACTTCGCCAACAGAGATTTTCTGTTTGAAATAATCCATCGAAATGTAAGTCCAGATATCACGACAAAAGTCGATTAGTATAGTGTTTATGCGCATAAGTGCATGAAAATAAGCAGCCATATAATCGTAGTGTTCTATCTGGGTAGTTGTTTTTTGCCGGTGAATCTGGAGGGTTTTCTTAACGAAATTGCAAGCAAAGTTTTCCCAGTCAACGGCTGGATAGGCCACGAAATGGGCATTCATGTTGCCAGTTGCACCTCCAAATTTACCCGAAAAGGGAATCTCGCTCAACATGGAAAGCTGGTTGTCGAGTCTTTCGCAAAACACATAAATTTCTTTGCCCAGTCGGGTAGGAGAGGCCGGTTGTCCGTGCGTGCGTGCTAGCATACTTATCTCTCGCCATTTATAGCTGCGCGTATTTATTTCATCTAGAAGGTCTTCAAGTGCTGGTAGTAACACGTTTCTGTGGGCATCTCTCATCATCATGGGCAGGGCCGTGTTGTTGATGTCTTGTGAGGTTAAGCCAAAGTGTGTAAACTCTCTGTAGTTGCCCAAACCCAATTTATCGAGTTTTGCTTTAACGTAGTATTCAACTGCTTTAACGTCGTGGTTGGTGGTTTTTTCAAATTCTTTAATCGCCAAAGCATCACTGGGAGTAAAATCATGGTAAATCTTGCGCAAGGCTTCAAACGATTTTTTGCTCACGTTTTCTAAACCTGGTAAAGGAAGTTTACACAACGCAATAAAGTACTCAATTTCAACCTTTACACGGTATTTAAAAAGGGCATATTCGGAAAAGAAATCGGATAGCTCAACTGTTTTGGTTTGATAACGACCATCGATAGGTGAAACTGCGGTGATAGGAGAAAGTTCCATTTTTTTTCGGTAAAATTAGAAAATTATGCAGAGAAGGCAACTTCTGTGTGGTTAATAAAAGACAGGAAAATAGTCGAGGTTACAATTAAAAAAGGCTACCTTATCAAGATAGCCTTTTAAATTGTAGGTTTTATTTTGCTTCCTTAGCAAAGTAATGATAAAACCAGGTAATCGTTTCTATGCCATTATAGAAATTCTCGACTGGGAAATTCTCATTGGGTGAGTGAATAGCATCCGATTCTAATCCAAATCCCATTAGTATTGATTTAATACCGAGTTTTTCTTCAAAAGTAGATATGATAG
>CAYWNI010000374.1:0-3091 GCA_964459525.1 uncultured Lentimicrobiaceae bacterium
CGCGCATATCATTAGCTCCTCCGGCGTAAAATCCTTTCTCGTAGGGTAGTTCATCGGAGTTGCCATAAGGAATTCCAGCCCCAGCCAAAAATCTGAAAACCAATGCATTTGATTTCCCAAAGAAATAATAATAGTGTCTGAAGTCGATGCTGGTTCTTATATACTGCGAATATCGGACGTTTAGCAGACTATAATAACCACTGTCGTTGCGCGGAGTTCCGGCGAGTTCATTTATCCATGTAGCCAAATTTCCGGATGTTTCTATGTTGATCCTAAGATAGTTAAAATGTCTCAGGCTTACCATGCTTTGGTTGTTGAAAATAAAACTGTAGTTCAGTCCGGCAATCATATGGTCAGAATATTGTTCGCGAAGCCGACGGTTGGTTTCATTATTCAATATGGAGTCGAATTCAGGTGAGGGCATCACACGAACGTAGTTGAGGTTGATAGGAGTGAGGATATGGCTAACAACCTTGTTTGAGTTCCAAGAATACCCCAAATCGGCGTTTGTAATATTTCGTGAATAATTGCTACGCAACTGGTAGTTGTATCCAAAGTTAACGTTTGTATTGGGAATATAGCGTTGGTTAAATTTGTCGAGACGTAGCGGAAACAAGAATCTTGGGAAAAAGAAAGTTCCATCAATACCAGCTTCGTAGGTGTTAAACAGTGAGTTTGTTTGATCAGAGCTTGTTACTGTTTGTGCTTCTGTACCCCCTTTTAACCTGATGCGTAACACCTCAGCACGCCTGAAAATATTTCGGTTCATGAATACCAGACTTCCTCTGATGCCCAAGTCGCCGCTGGAGTTTGTCCCTTCAAGTTCGGCAGAAAACAAGTTTAGCTTATTGTCTTGTAACAGAAGATGGGCGTTTAGCTGATGTTTGTTTTGTGAATTTACTGACGTTGTTTCAAGGGTGTCAAAGCTAATGTTGGCGGTTCTAATTATCTGATAATTAAATAGTTTTCGATAAGTTTGCTGGACATTGTTAGCAGAGTAGTATTTACCAGGCTTTATTTTTATGGCTGAATTGAAAGCATTGGGTTGGATGTTTAGTTTGTCGTCGTATAGAAAATAGTAGTTGTATTTACTGGTGTCCTGCCAAAAGTCAATATTATGAACAATGGTGTCGAACTTGGCAATAGCACCGGGTTTGTATTCAGGATTTACAAATATCTTATTGATTGTGTATCTTTTATGGTTTTCCTGCTTAAATTCTCCTGGTAATTCTGGATTAGGTTTTTTAATGTTGTTTAACAACAAGGTTACATCCATTTTCTTGTCAAAGAAATTGCTATCGATAACAAACTGAATATAGTTTCTGTTAAAATAATAATAGCCTTGGTTACGTAGTTGTTCTGTGATGCGGTCGCGTTCGTCATCGAAGGTATAGGCGTTATAAATGTTGCCTGTTTTTATCAAACTTTTGTCGAGGTTTCTGTATACCAGTCTTTTTATAGTCGTGTCGGTTATTTCGTATTTTAGTGCTTTTATTTTGTAGGGTTTGGAAGGTTTAATACGAAAATGAACCTTGGCTAACTTGTTGCCAAACGTAGCTGAATCACTTATTTCTGAATAAAAAAAACCAATGTTGTTAAGGTAACGCTTCATGTTTTTTGTAACCAGTTCCATATCTGCCTCAGAATAATAGGCCGGGGGTTCACCGAAGTGCTTGTTTATCCATTTATTTAGTTTGGTAGGGGTTTGTTTGTTACGAAAATAATAGTAAAGTTTGGATCGGAAGAAAAAAGTTTACTTGTTTGGTTTGGGGCGGCACAAGGTTCTTAATTCAGAAGAGCTGATTTCAGGGTGTTTGCCGTCAATGCTTACTGTATATTTCTTGATCAGATAATCGCCATCGCTAACATATTTTTTTGCCGAGCACCCCGATAGAATCATGAGTGAAGCCAGTATGGCGAGTCCGAAAAGAGTTTTTAACCTGTTCAACGATTCTGGTAATTTGTGCATGCAAATTTAGTAAAAGGAGCTATGCGATGGGGTATAAAAAAATCGAGATATTTAATTGAAAATATTTTCGAAAATGTTGCAGGAGTAAAATATCGGTGTATATTTGCACTCGCTTTTAAAGCAACACCGTTTATTACAATACGGGCGATTAGCTCAGCTGGTTCAGAGCATCTCGTTTACACCGAGAGGGTCGGGAGTTCGAATCTCTCATCGCCCACCAAAACCACCTCATAAGGGTGGTTTTTTTATGCCCAAGAAATTCCTTAGTCCAAAAAAATTTACTTTAATGTTGTGAAATGCCAATTTGTTGTATCTTGTCGGGCAGAACCCAACTGATAAAACATGTATTGGTCGCAACGTCCATTTGTTCGTATACTTCTATTTTATATAACAGGTATATTGGTTTCACAAAGAATGCCGAACATAACACCTCTAGTTAATTACGTGCTTTTTGGCGGGCTTATTTTGTCGTTGCTTTTATATACGCTAACGGTTTATAGAGGAAGACGAAGGTCGCAGGAATGGTTAAAAGGTGTTTTTTTTGGCTTTGCTTTCTTCGTTTTGGGTGTATTACTGAGCGGGCTTTGGCGTGAGTCGTCTTCACCTGTTGTTTTTAACCGCGGAGTTTATACCGCAACCATTATAAACGATCCTGAAGTGCGCCCTAACTTTATTAGAGCCGAAGCCAGATTACATATTCACGATTCTGTTGAGTCGCCAGCCCATACAGCTTCGGTGGTATTGTTGTATTTTCAAAGATTGCCAGCATCCGACACGCTGTGTTATGGCGATATGATTGCTTTTAGAGGAACAATTGAGCAAGTTGAAGGGCCTGCTAATCCTGACGAATTTGACTATCAGGGGTATCTTGCTCGGAAAAATATTGCACACACCTGCTACCTTGGTGAGGGGCAGTGGGAATACGTGGGTAATAACCCTCCGAATGCATGGATGGCGATAGCCTTAAGTATCCGGCGTCAACTTTTGGATCAACTACGTGCTACAGGTCTTAATTCTGAGGAGTTTGCAGTAGCAGCAGCTATTTTGCTGGGTAACGACGATTACATGGAAACAGACCTTAGGCGTAACTATGTATTTGCGGGAGCTATGCATATCCTATGT
>CAYWNI010000375.1:0-3088 GCA_964459525.1 uncultured Lentimicrobiaceae bacterium
ACAAGGAAATGAAAACCTGACTATTCAACTGACTCATATTCAGTCCGACAGTGGGAATATTGTTTTCTTTCGCCCATCGGATAATGGTCTCGACCTATCATTTGATCTGTCAGATATTGAAGACAGTACACTTATTATTCCACTGAACAGATTGAAAAAAGGAAAATATATCCTTAAAAATCAGTGGTATCATCAAGGAAATGGTTATTACTTAGAAAAAATAATATTTGTTAAATAATGATTGAACTATATGGAATGGCGCTTTTAACCGGATTGGTTGGAAGTTTACACTGCATTGGCATGTGTGGCCCGATTGCAATTGCACTACCGCTTGGAAACCGACATTTTGGATACAAAACACTTGGCAGTGTCACTTATAATATTGGTCGGATTATTACCTATGGTCTGCTGGGCGGACTTTTTGGGCTGCTTGGACAAGGAATTGAAATGGCCGGGTTACAAAAATGGGCATCTATTCTTATCGGTGTGGCAATGATACTATCGGTAATTGCTCCTGCACTCTTTAAGGGAACCGTAAAACTTGAACAATTCTTTTTTGGCTATGCCGGAAAACTTATCGGGAAGTTCAGGAAATTATTTGCAGTAAGCTCACTGCCCTCACTTTTTCTTATTGGCTTGCTAAATGGGCTGCTCCCCTGCGGGCTGGTTTATGTTGCCATTGCAGGAGCAATAAACACCAACGACACCCTAGACGGAATTATTTACATGATTATTTTTGGTTTAGGCACGCTTCCGGTTATGGCTGCCATACCATTAATTGGCAACTTAATTGGTAAAAACATACGAAAACGGTTTAGCAAGGTACTGTCAATATTTATCGTTATGCTGGGCATAATATTTATCCTTAGAGGATTAGCTCTTGGAATTCCATACATCAGCCCTGCAGATAAGATGCTTGTGCCACACGAAAAGATGATGAAACCCATGCAAGAAAGCAATGCAGTAATGAGCACAAGCTGCTGTGGTGGCTGAAATTGATAAAATAATTTTATTTTTCCAAATTGGATCAATTCTAAATAAATCCTTTTACTAACTTTGCGCTTTAAACCTTAAACAATTAATATGAAAAAATACACTATTTTTCTAATGATTTTTGCTGCGGCAGCCATACTTAACTCTGGTTTTGCCATGACAGCACCTGATGATGATCCTGCCGATGCTAAGTACCCTAAAGGAGCACAGATTTACAAAGCAAAGTGTGTGGCCTGCCACCAGCTTACTGGCATGGGTATTCCTAATGCTTTTCCACCACTAAAAGGTTCAGATTATTTGTTTGCTGACAAAAAACGTGCGGTAAAGCAAGTGTTAAACGGCTCCCACGAACCTATGACCGTTAATGGCGCGGTGTATAACCTGCCCATGCCATTTCAGGTAGACACACACCAAGATGCTGTTGATGTGATTAATTACGTGTTAAATGCCTGGGGAAATAATGGCGGCACCATTACTTTAGAAGAAGTAAAAGACATAAAGATTGTGCGATAGGTTCTCCTGTTGATAAACCAAAAGTCGTTACTTCTCTATCCGAGCGTAACGACTTTTTTAATGTAAATATCATGAAAAAGCTACCACTTCTATCAATTATCATCTTAATCGTGTTTTCGGCATGTACCAACTTTGGAAACACAGAAAAGCAAGCTGTCGAAAAAAAGAAACCTTTGGTTACTCTAATGGCCACGCAGCTTGCTGACAGTATGGCCATGCAAAATGAGCTGGAAGTGCTTATTGCGGGTACTATTACCGATGTTTGCCGTATGTCGGGATGCTGGCTCGAATTGGACATGGGCAACGGGAATCGAGTCCTAATTACTTTTCCAGAAGAAGTATTTGTTGTTGACACCAACGCGATTGGCAAGCAGGCAACTGTTACAGGTACA
Organism: uncultured Lentimicrobiaceae bacterium; assembly: GCA_964459525.1. Taxonomy (GTDB): domain Bacteria; phylum Bacteroidota; class Bacteroidia; order Bacteroidales; family F082; genus UBA6244. The sequence continues at coordinate 1,899 of CAYWNI010000375.1, forward strand.
GCTTCCAAAGTAATTGTGCCCGTTAATCGTCTTCGCCTGCAAGCTGCCGATGAAGGTGAATCAGAGGAGATGGTAAACGCCATTAACGAACCAATAACCGAGTACAGCATTGCTGCAACAAAAGTTTCCTTGAATTAAAGTACCGAACATCAACGGTCTTTTTTATTATTTTCTTTTGGCAATAAAAGTATTAGCATTTGTTGCGGCTTTTTCAGAAAGGCTGCTGATAGTGTCTTTTATAAGAAAATCAAATTAATTACCTTTGCACTGCCCTCATCGGCTTAGTTTTATTATAACCTGATTTTTCATGAAAAAGAATAAAATAGACTTATCTACTCTCCACCTAAACAAGGTAGAAATCCTGAGCGATTACCGCGTTGCCAACGAAAGCCGACAGGCCAGTTTATTAGGTCGACGTGAGGTACTTACAGGCAAAGCCAAGTTTGGAATATTCGGTGATGGGAAAGAGGTGCCCCAGCTTGCTATGGCTCGTGCATTTAAAAAAGGCGACTGGCGTTCTGGGTACTACCGCGATCAGACCTTTATGCTGGCAGCCGGCATCATGACTTTAGAGGAAATTTTTGCTCAGTTGTATGGTGATACCGATCCTAAAGCCTCTCCTGCCACGGGAGGAAGGCTGATGAACAACCATTTCGCAACCCGATGTCTTGACGAGTCTGGTAATTGGCTAAACCTTAAAGAACTAAAAAACTCCTCCGCCGACTCCTCCCCCACAGCAAGCCAAATGCCCCGTGCCCTCGGCTTGGCATTAGCATCTAAAACGTTTAGAACGCTAAAACCATCATCAGAAACTGAAAAATTTACCTCCGCAGGAAATGAAGTTACCTTTGCAACAATTGGTGACGCTTCCACATCCGAGGGACATTTTTTTGAAACCATAAACGCTGCCGGAGTAATGCAAGTACCTCTAGCTGTTTCGGTTTGGGACGATGGTTGGGGTATTTCTGTGCCAAACAAACACCAAACCACCAAAACCAATATTTCAGAGATACTCAAGGGCTTTGCAAAAGATAAAAATAGCAATGGACTCCTTATATACACCGATCAGTGTGGTGATTATGCCAGTCTGGTAAAAACCTACCAAACTGGAGTAGACCTTTGTCGCAAAAACCACACACCTGTCCTTTTTCACATAAAAGGCTGTACACAACCTCAGGGTCATTCTACTT
>CAYWNI010000376.1:0-3077 GCA_964459525.1 uncultured Lentimicrobiaceae bacterium
CATCATAACCACTTCCAAAACTTGCCGAAGTGTATTCAAGTTCACAGGCAAATTCCAATTTATTGGAATAAAATATCACCCTGGGCGATATCCTATAGATCGATTCAATATTATTCCCCAGCCCATAAACCATGTTCGACGCAGCTGACATCTCCTCTTTTGTTCCCTGATTTTTTAGGTATCCGGCAAAAATACCAAACTGTACTTTTTGTCCGTTGGTATGAACTTCACCCCATAAAGAAGTATTTTTTAACGGCGTATACGACTGCTTTCCCGTTTGAACATCATCAATCGACTTAACAGCAAATCCGCTTACAGAAAGTAAATCTGTAATATTTTCACCATATCGCCCCTGAAGTTTAAAAGTGACCATTTTGAATTTCAGTTTCGTGAAAGCCATTGCCGTTAACCCGCTCACTTTCTCGTCAACACGATAAGTATCGTTGCCCATTATCGAATATAGACGGGGCACAATGGTTTTGTATGCTATGCCTGCTCCCACGACTATTTTTGTAAATTCATTTGAATTTTTTACATGATAGTGAATTTGAAAATGAAGGTCGGGAATATTTGAATTCCTCAAAAACTCAGAGCTTACCAGCACGATGGCATTGTTTGCTGGGTCAGGTCCACGTGAAGTAAAGTCGCGCTGAGCAAGTGCAGCCACTATTAACTGTAAACCTCCAAAGTGTTGAGTAACTCTTATTTGAGGATTGCGTGAAAACGATTGAAATGGAGTTCCTGTATTGAAAGAAACTGTTCCAGGGAAACAATCAGTAACAAACATCGGATTCCAGTATTGTCCGGTAAGAAGCTCCGTACTCTTCCAGTTGAGTTTAATAAAGGCAAGCCGTAGGCGCAATAAGTTAATGTTGGGGTTGGCTTGGCCAAAAAAATCAGCCTCGATCACTGCCATGGTTTTAGCCCCAAAAGCATCAGGACCTGTAGCGGCAACTTTAAGACGCGATTGAATGGCCAAAAAGTTAAAATTGTGTTTTGCATTGAGGTCTTCCCCGTTAACATCAAGATATTCAGGTGTTGGCCAAAGCAAAAAATGACCTTCTCTGGCAGAGACAGTTTCTCTGGAATCAAAAAAGAAGTCGTTTTTCACGAAACCTGACAACTTCACCGAAAACATTTTTTCGCTCTCCTGAGCCTGGATTTTAATGCTACCTATAAAAGTAAGCGCCACCAAAACAAGTAATAATTTTTTCATATGTTCTTAATTAATAGGTTTTAAACTTTTTATCGCTTGGGCGGAAAAAGCTTTTGTATAAAGCTTCTTTCCCTGATTGGTTTATTGAGTAAGATATTTAAGTTGTTTTCAGCAACCAAATTTTCATTCCATAAATCGAAGGCCAATTTATAATATTTAGCCGCCAATTCATATTGCTGATGATGTCGGCAAACAATACCCAGATTGGTATAACTAACCGATAATCTTCGTTTTGTTTCTTGTTGAGCACTCTCTATTTCTTTAATTCGTCGCTTCAAAAATCGGCCTTTTTGTTTGTCATTATAATGTTCCAGTCCGATAAAAAAATCCTCAGAAGCAATTTGCGATATTTCTTCTGGCGTTTTATTATCATATTTCAACAACCACGCCTCATATATTTCGATACTCCTATTTGCAGCGTTCTCTGAAAGATTTACAAGTGAATCACGTGTTTGCGGTCTAAATGTAGAGGTGTCAGAATAAAGAGCTAATGTAAGGTGCGAGGCTGCCCTGTTGTTGTATAAAACACCAACCTCGTATGAATTCCGGTAATGCTGGTAAGAATCGTATTCCTTCTCAATCTTATCCAAAAGCAAAAAGACAGAATCAAAAGAGTTGCGTTGAGCTAAACCATTATAGTCTTCGTATAAAGCACGCGCTGCTACCACCCGTGGATCAACCGAATCGTTGATGGATTTATAAACAAAATGTGCCACGATGAGCGTAGTAATTACCAAAGCACTCACCACAATAATGAGTGCTTTGGTGTTTTTATGTATGGTAAGCAGCATTAAGTGTGTACTTTTTCAATCAGGAATTTCCTTATTTCAAGAGGTGTTTCCGGCGTTAGGTTTGAAACGATAATATTAGCAATAATAGCCAATGGAGCCCCTATCCACGCAAAATACCATGCTCCTAGCCAATAATCAATAAATTCATGAGCTGGTAGAGTTATACCCCATTTTTCACATATGAAATAAGTTAATGCAACTACAGATACGAAACCACCGGTAATTAAACCTGCTATTGCACCTTGCTTGTTTGATCCACTCCACCATATTCCGAGCAGAAAAAGCGGAAAAATGGTGCATCCGGCCAACGAAAATGCAACAGCAACCAATTGTCCAATCAAAGCAAGTTTTGCCAAAGCGATTATCCCAACTATAATTGACATTAAAATAGTAGCATAACGAGCATAGCGCAATTGCCTAGCAGGTGAGGCGTTTGGGTTGATGACTTTTACATAAAGATCATGCGAAAACGCTGATGCGCCGGCAACAAGTAAACCTGAAACGGTTGAGAAAGCAGCTGAAACGCCACCTGCGGCTAGCAAACCTACGATCAATGGGTTTAGGTTGCCAAGCTGGGCAGTGTAAACAACGATTGCATCTTTGGCTAATTTCCCAACCTCTGGAGTAGCTGACAATACTTTACCAAATGCGGCATAAGCAGGAGCACTCCAATACAAAATGCAAATAAAGAATAATCCCCATACCACAGACCATCTGGCATCGTGCGATTTGGGCACAACGTAAAAGCGCTGAATCACGTGTGGTAATCCGGCTGTTCCTATCATGAGAGAAAAGGCTATGGCCATCCACTGGAAAAAGGTTTGTCCGCTAGCAGTATCCCATGGCATAGCATACTCTGGCGATGGCACGATAGCAAAATCCTGACCCAGAGAGTTATACAATTGATGGGTCTCGTTTAAAGGTATACCCGATACAATATCGGAAACCAATGAACCGTAACCAATTTGAGGAAGCACCCAGAAATAATCAAACTTGAAGGTTAGAATAAAAAGTGGTATGAGAAACGAAATGATAATAATGATATACTGAATTTGCATGTTTTTGGTGAC
>CAYWNI010000377.1:0-3071 GCA_964459525.1 uncultured Lentimicrobiaceae bacterium
AATTGATTTTTTGTTTAACGATCTGGGGATTATTCAAGATTTCGTATAGTTCTAAAAAGCCCAACAAAGGGATGGTTAATTCAGCAATTACCAGAGTCATGGATACGGCCCTAAACTTATTGTAACCGGGAATATAGTCAATAAAAAAATCGGTAAACCACATCAGGTTATGCCCCCACGACAAGAGGATCGACAAGGCTGTCATCGCAAGCAATGCCCATTTGAGGTAGCCTTTTAGGTAGAACAATCCCAAAATAAAAAGAAGAATCACGATAGCGCCAAGGTAAACTGGGCCAGAAGTCCCAGGCTGGTCACCCCAGTAAGCATTGGTTTGCTGAGCAATCATATTTCGGTAGGTGGGTTCGGCCTTTTTAACTTCATCCACGTTACCCAGCACGCCACTTGCTCCGCCTTTGGTATTCGGAACGAGAAAAGTCCAAGTTTCAGCAATACCATAGCTCCAAGAAGTAATATAATCCCTGTCAAGGCCATTCGATTTTATTTGGAAATCCTTAGTTAGCTCTGGCTTGCCACGCATGGTATCCTTGCCATATTCATAAGTCGCCCAAAGGTTAGTAGCATGCGTTAGAACAGCCAAAATCGCCGCTAGTAGTAGAATCCCTGTAGCACGAAAAAAGTTCGGCAGGGTTTTGGTTTTAATGGCATCATAAAGCTTGAACAGCCCATAAATGATGACCATAAGAAGCAGATAATAGGTTATCTGCAAATGCCCAGCTTTAATCTCCAGAGCCAGTGCCACAGCAGTCAAGAGCCCTCCTTGCCAGTATTTCCCTCGAAAGGCCAAGATAATACCTGCCAGAACAGGAGCCATATAACCAATAGCATGGGCTTTCGAGGTGTGTCCCGCCCCGAGAATTATGAAAAAATAAGAAGAAAGTGCGAAAGCGATTGCCCCGGCAATACTTAACCAGGGATTAACACGCAGCACCAAAAGCAGAACAAAAAAACCAAGAAAATACAGAAAAACATATTTCATAGGCGACGACATGCCTAATGTTAAAATTGTATCGACATAGCGCATCATATTTCCTTGATACACGACGGATATTTGCCATGCCGGCATTCCACCAAACATCGAATTTGTCCACAATGGTTCGTCACCGGTTTGGTCCCTATAATCGGCGATTTCCTTCGACATGCCTTTGAACATGTCAATATCATGCTGTTTTAGTCGTTTACCTTCCAACACTGGTGAAAAATACACCAGCGTAATGACAATAAACACGAGCACGGCAGCCGCATAAGGCGCTATGGTTTTAAACAATTTTTGAAAATCACCCATTATTTTATGGTTTATATTATTCGTCTTTTATTTCTTCATAATCAATATACTCACCAAAGGTATCCCCTTGATCGCTTGACTTTTTCTTCTTCCCTTGAGGCTGGTTATTGCTTTTTGGTGTAGGATTTTCTGAATTAGAAAAAGGAGGTTGTTGAAAATATTTTTCCTGTTGTTTACGTATAAAACGAGCCAAAAGCCATGGCAGCGCATATTTGAAAAACAACAAACCAGCGTAATAAATAATTACAACAACAAAAATAAACTTCAAAAACAATTCCATAAACTTATAAGAAAAACACTGCGAAAATATTGATTTTTTAGTGAATCTAAAGCAACTTGAGCAAATTCAGGCGAATATACTTAAATCAAACTAAAAAGGGAGGCATGCCACGCATACCTCCCGATTATATATTTACAGGATTAGAAGAGAAGCTCCTTACAAGTGAGATTCGTCGCTTACGCTAAGTTTCTTTCTTCCTTTTGCTCTACGTCTTTTTAGAACTTTCCGGCCGTTAACGGTTGCCATTCTCTCACGGAATCCGTGTTTATTCTTTCTTTTTCTTTGCGATGGTTGAAACGTTCTTTTAGTCATCTCTTTCTATATTTTTTTCGGACTGCAAAAGTAGGGTATTTTTATTTATTTCAAAAATGTTTTTGAATTTTTTTCATCAGAATTGCATCCGTTGTTATGAACTGATTTTGTGACACATAAAAACAAAAGGAGGCCATTTGCAACCTCCTTTTTATTTATAAACCCTAAAAATCTACTTTTTAGGTGCGTGTTTTAAGGTTTCAACCAGAAAATCCCAAAAAGGCTCAACGGTAGCGATTTCAATTTTTTCGTCGGGTGAATGAGGATTGCGGATGGTTGGCCCAAACGAAATCATATCCCAGTTTGGATAGGTTGCACCCAGGATTCCACATTCGAGTCCTGCATGGATAACCTTAACTTCTGGAATTTTTCCAAAACGGTTGTTGTAAACTTCCTTCATCTCCTTCAAAATTGGTGAATCCGGATTTGGTTTCCAACCAGGATAAGCTCCTGAGCTTTCTGCTTTTGCGCCAGCCTCGGTAAACACTTTTCTGATTGCTGCACTCAACACGTCTTTGTCATTATCAACCAAACTACGCTGCAACGAAGCCAAACTAATTTTACCATCAGCTGATTTCACAATGGCCAGATTGGTGGAGGTTTCTACTATTCCCTTAACACTCTTGCTCATTTTAATTACGCCGTTAGGGCACTCAAGAACAGCTTTATAAAGGTTGGCTTGTGTGTTTAAATCGAGGAGGTTTTCTGGCAGATCAGCTTTTTCGGCAACCACCATAACACCGCCATCGGTTTCTTCAAACTCTTCTTTGGCAATGGCTTCAAACTCCTTGATAAAAGCCTCAAAGTCAGCAGCCTTGGCTTGTTCAACCACAACAGTAGCAAACGATTCGCGTGGAATAGCGTTGCGCAAACTTCCTCCATCAATGTCGGCTAAACGAACATTGTATTTTTCAGAAGCTTTCATCAGCATCACGTTCATGATTTTGTTCGCATTGCCACGACCCAGGTTGATATCCAAGCCTGAATGACCACCTTTTAATCCTTTAACGCTAATTTTAAAAGCCACCATTCCTTCTGGAACTGCTTCTGGTTTGTAATCAAATTCGCCAGTTGTATCAATACCTCCGGCACAACCAATGTACAATTCTCCTTCGTCTTCAGAGTCTAAATTAACCAGAATATCGCCATCCAAAACGCCTGCTTTCAGGTTTTCGG
>CAYWNI010000378.1:0-3064 GCA_964459525.1 uncultured Lentimicrobiaceae bacterium
AATACGATTTATGTAGATTGGAATAAGGAAGCCGGTATTAAGAATTTAATTTTTGACAATTGAGGTTAAATGGAAAAGAAAAAAAATTAAAGGTTCTCATTTTATTTAGGTTAAGAAAAATTTCAAAGGCAGTTTTTTCTAATCTCTTTGGGGTTAGTCAGATGATACTCTACTTTGTATGGACAACAAAACTCTAAGTGATACCTCTCCAGCTCTGCTTCGAGGCAGTTCATTGAAAGAGAGATGACATGTTCAAATTAATCATCAAAAATAAAATATTTCATTAAAATTTACACTCAAATCCTTCTATATGTGAGATTAGATCTTATTTGGTTCATTCATCTGCAATATGATTATTGTGAGTCATTATTTATTAAATCCGTCTACCAATCCGTCTACCAACAAAAAACCCAATGTGTAATCTATTGATTACCATCGGGTTTAAAAATTTATTTGAGGTACCGGACGGATTCGAACCGCCGTATAAGGTTTTGCAGACCTCCGCCTAGCCACTCGGCCACGGTACCATTTTTGGTTGGGAATGCAAAATTACAACTTTCCTTTTACTTAGAGGACATTATAACAATAAAATGTTGTGGTTTTATAATATCATACATTTTTCCTATTGCTAACATCAGGTTTTATCACCTCCACTCGAATCAGCTCATTTAGCTGTATTTACGTGATAATACACGGCTTTTACCTAAGTTTATTCTGTGTTTATGAGGGCGTGTTTATGGGATCGTCAAACCCTGTTTACAGGACTGACCACCTGAGCCATCAGAATAAAGCTTTACCTTTAGTATGGTTTTTGTATTTTTAAGAAAAATTTTAACTCCCTGATTATCATTTGTATAATGTTGTTTGGGGTGCTATTTAGGGTTTCAAAACGCATTTTCTTGTTGTTTAACAAAATAATCGCGCCAAATTTGTGTCATTGTACTTATCTTTGATCTTAATTCATATTTACTAATAATAAAAACGATGAAAAAAGCCTTTTACTTTTTGCTTCTTAGCATCTTTATGGTATTCAGTGCAACTGCTCAGTGGTCTACCGACCCTATGGTGAACACCATCGTTAACGACCTGGGCGGTTCACAGGCCATTCCCCATATTGCTTACGATGATGTTGGTAATTTCTATGTTGGTTTTTATTCCAACGAAACTGGAAACTACAATATCCGTCTTCAATATTTTGACTTTCAAGGAGTAGCGCAATGGGCGGATGATGGATTGCTTATAAGCGATCATGCGCAAAATGGCTGGCTTACCGACTGGGCTTTGGCTGTCGATAATTTGGGGAATTGTGTTTTGGCTTTTAACGATATACGCGATGGCAATGCCAATATATATGCGTATGCCATTTCGCCGACTGGCACTTTTTTGTGGGGAGCCGATGGCATTGCGCTCACATCAAATTCGGCAGATGAATACGCTCCTTATTTAACAGTAACGTCGGCCAACAACGTAATTGTATCTTGGCAACGTTCTATGTCGCCATACAACGTAGCGGTGATGCAAAAAATTACACCAGCAGGAACCCTTGCTTGGGGAAATTCTGGATTAACTTATCAAAGTGGCACGTATAATTACGGAATGCCACAAGTGCTGGGTGTCGAAAACGATCATTTTTTATTGGCTTTTTATAAAGAAACGGGCAGTTTTCCAGGATTAACACGACAAATTTATGTTCAAAAATTTGATGCCACTGGAGCTTCTGTTTGGCCTGAAGACGTGTTGGTGAGTAACTCAAATGCTATTTCTCCTTACAACGATTTTGTAAAAGCATCGGATGGAGCAAATGGTATCGTCATTGCCTGGGCTGATGACCGAAATAGCGACAACAATATCAATGCGGCAGTAAACCGGATATTGAGTGATGGTACCAGCTTGTGGCCGGTTAATGGAACAGAGGTTTCAACCAACAATACCGATAGTGATCAAAATCCATTAATTCTCGGTGTTAACACCAACAATGAGGTGCTGGTAACCTGGAGTCGGAAAAATGGTAATCAGTCGCAAACCGCTGTTGCCGGACAGAAGTTTTCGGCCAGTGGATTACCACAGTGGTCGAATACAGGCATTGATTTTGTTCCGATGAGCGCCAACATTGCCGGATCGGCAGGAGGTGCTATTTTCGATGGAACAAATGCCATGATTGTTTATGAAGAATACGCCACTTCCTCTTCATTTTTAAATATTAAAGCTTTGGGCGTAGATAATGTGGGCAGCTTAATTTGGACTCCAAATACAACCCTTATGGCAGGGCGCAGCACAAGTAAAATACACAACGTGATTTCTGGGTTGTACAACGACCAACTCATTGCTGTGTGGGAAGAAGGCAGCACTACTGACGATATTTACATGCAAAATATCTTTACAGATGGTTCTATTGGCGTCCCTCCTATTAGCGATGATGCCACATTGAGCGACTTAACCGTTAACGGAACTACTGTGGAAGGATTTAGCCCAGCGATTTATAGTTACAATGTCCCCATTCCAACCGGCGATCCTTTGCCCGTTACGGGAGCAACAGCCAATTTCGCATTGGCAACGGTAGCCATAACACAGGCTACAGCAGTTCCTGGAGCAGCCACAGTGTTGGTTATAGCGGAAGATGGAATTACCCAGCTTACCTATACAGTTAACTTTTATGTAGCTGGTATAGATGCTACCTTGGCTGATTTAACAGTGGACGGTATTACCATTCCTGGATTTGATCCCAATGTGTTCAGTTATGATTATCAGGTAGCTACTGGCGATCCTATTCCGGTTGTGGATGCAACGCCTGCCGACCCTAATGCAGATGTGGCTATTAATCAGTCTCTTGCGTTACCAGGCGCAGCTACTGTTGTTGTTACTTCCGAAGATGAAGTTACGACAAATATTTACACTGTTAATTATTTATACACTCCTGCTACTGATGCTACCTTGTTCGATTTGTTGGTTGGAGGTATTACTATTGAAGGTTTTGATCCTGCTGTTTTTAATTATTTCTATCCACTAGTTTATAACGAACCTGTACCTTTTGTTCAGGGCATCGCTAGCGACCCATTAGCTACCG
>CAYWNI010000379.1:0-3056 GCA_964459525.1 uncultured Lentimicrobiaceae bacterium
AGGCCAGCCTTCAAATTTTCCGGCTGCCGGAGTGCCATCTTCCAATAACCTCAAATATTCAAAATTGTAAGGTGGTTTTATTCCGGGATTGCGGCTTACCCACCATGCGCCCAGCGTATTGTCGATTAAAAAATTTACCATGTAAGGTTCGGTAAACAACTGGGTTACTGCTGGCAGCTTTGCTCCGTCAATTTTATCGCCGCTTTTGTTAATGGCTTCTTTTGCCTCGCTTTGCCAAAACTGGTACACCCAGCCCAAAGCATCGTCGGAGGTAAATATGCTGGCATCTAAATCGTCAAGTGTTTCTTCCAGCTTAATCCTGTCGTTGGTTGAAAATTGCAGCTGCATCAAGGGGTCGTCCACCCTAAATATTGCAGGCAGCATTTTTGATGCATAGTTGGCAGCCATATCCCACTTGTCGATAAAGCCTTCTTCTTTGGCCATCTCCTCACATTCTTCCATGCTCACTGCCACTCCTTCGGGGTGCATCAGCAAACCATTTGCTTCCAGAAATTTGGCAAACAACATCTTGTGCCATGTTTCGTAGGCCAGCTCGTAACTTAAATGGTCAATCTGTTGGTGTCCGCTCGATGGCAGTTCATCGCCCAGCAACCTTGCTTTATGGCGGAGCCTGTTTCGCAGGTTGCGCTGTTCGGGAGTCATGTGTTCAAAAGGCTCAGGATTATCAACGGCAAAAGCATGAAGTGCATTAAATGCCCCTGTTTCAGCCTTTTTGCGGGCATCTTTTACGGCATCTTCCAATGCCTTGCGTTGTTGTGAGGTAAGTACTGGCATTTATACTTCTTTTTTGTTTAATTCGTTTTCAAATTCTTCAACCGTGGGCAAGGTACTTTTCAGTTCTGCCGGCAAGGCCTGTTTAACTGTAAACTCACTAACACCAATGGGTTTTTTCATTCCCCGAAGTGTATATTCCACTTCGAGCCTGTTTTTGTTTTTGCATAGGATAATACCAATTGAAAGTTGGTCGGTATCTGTTTTTAGGAGTTCATCAACAGCCGAGAGATAAAAATTCATTTTTCCTGCAAATTCAGGTTCAAACTCAACTGTTTTCAAGTCAATTACAACAAAACAACGCAGGCGAATATGATAAAACAGCAAATCCAAACGGTAATCTTTTCCGCCAACTTCCAATGGATACTGACGGCCAATAAAGGCGAAGCCTTTGCCCAGTTCCAGCAGGAATTTAGTAATATGTTCAGTGAGTTGTTTTTCAATCTCTAATTCCTGTGTTTTTGGTTCAAGGGTCAGAAAATCAAAATTGTATGGATCTTTCAGGATTTGTGTTGCCATTAATGCTTGTTGTTCGGGTAAGGTAGTTTCAAAATTGGTAATTGCTTTGCCGTGCCGTGCAAAAAGGTTTTGTTCAATCTGAAGCGTAAGGATAGCTCTGCTCCAATTGTGTTCAACAGTTTGTTGGATGTAAAAAAGTGCTTCATCCACCTGTTTGATTTTATTAATAATCACCACATGATGCCCCCATGGGACTGTAAATAAATCCATTGGTAGTCTAACAAGTTGTTGGACTGAATCATTTTGGTTGAGAGCAACAGCTTGTTGCATTGAGACAGTTTCTTCGGAAATTTCATTCAGTCTAACATGTTGTTCGACTGAAAACCTTCCGGAATAAAACTGATAGAACTTCCTTATAAAAAACAAATTGGCACGTGAAAAACCCTTCATATCGGGAAATTCCGACCGCAAATCTTTTTCCAATTGTGCAACATAGTTGTTTCTACCTTGAAAGATTGCCTGATTATCGGTAATCATTTTACCGGTATTCCAATACAGTTGAATTAGAGAACTATTGACTGCCAATGCGGCCTTAGCCTGGGTAGAACGAATGTATTGCTTAAGTTGAACCAGTAATTCGATGTACTGCATGTTAATTGAAACTTGTTTACCCATAGCCGTTGGTCTATTTTAAAATGATGGAACTAGATTCTTTTAGTAAGTTTTCCAAATTAGTTTTTAACTCTACCACATAAGTATCAATATCTGCCTGTGTATTGATGGTTATTCGCGGCAGATTAAAAGAAGTTGCCTGTGGTGCAGATAAGAGGATTGCATCGTCAAGGGCAGATTGGAACTGCCCGGGCAAGGCGGCTATTTTTGTATTCCAGGTATAAAGCGAAGCTTTTTGCAACTGGAATAAAAGTGCTGTGGAATCTAAAGGTTTTATTTCGGGCTTAGCCAGCAGCTGGTGTTTTGCCAAAATTTCATGCTTTTGCTCCGGAGTAATTTTATTAAAATAATCGTTAGATTGAAGTGCGGCCATTTTTACATCGTACAAGGCAATGTAATCGGCCTTTAGTTTGTTCAATAACGATTTTAATTTTTCGGTAAGCTCATTTAACTTTGGTTGAATGGGGTCGGGTTCCTGCAACAGCAAGCGGTTTTCGCGAATGGCATTTATTTCTTCCTTCAACTTTTCCATTTCTTCGCCATCGTTTGCCTGATTTGATAAATCGCTTAATAATTTCCACAGGGGTTCGCGTTTACTAATTAGGGCAGCTTTTGCACTCCAGTCTTTGTTTTTTGCAGTTAAATCTCCTTGTTCCTCCACTATCCTGAGTAAACGTTCGTTGCCATCGAGGTTCTCAATATCTTTTATAAACTGAATATTCAGCGGCTCCGGTTTTGGAGCATCGCCACTAATATTTTCAGCGAGTTCCTTTAACCTGCTCAGGAAAGTGTTTGAGTGCAAAAATTCTTCACCCGGCTTACAGGAAATACCGGCATTCTGGTATATTTTCCGAAGTTTAATTTTATCGGAAGCCGACAAAGTATGTACCTCTTTTTTAAATGAAGCCATACTTATTTTTGCCTGGTTCAAATTGGTTTCCAGAGTAGAAATATGTTCGCTATTGCGGAGCATAATAATAATCGTGTCGATGGCATCCTGGCTCCAGCCATAAGGCGCTTTCATAAAATGACTGCGAATTTCCTTTCCTTGTTTTGTATTATTTCCGATAAAACGCATTATCTCAACGGCAACCGGATGATCTTTTGGTTCTTTGTCAAAACCTATTCTTTTC
>CAYWNI010000380.1:0-3021 GCA_964459525.1 uncultured Lentimicrobiaceae bacterium
GTATTTTGCTTTTACGGGTATGGCAAAGTATACATAAATCAGGCTGTTAGGAAACATCATGCCAAATGCAAGCAGTATGCCAAAAACAGCACCCGATGCGCCTATCGTTGGCGTATTTATGATAGAATTTAGCGTTCGCATAGAGGCATCCGAATAATTCATCCCTTGCGTCATAACTTCTGCACCCTGACTATACACAATTTCTATTTGCTCTGGACTAAGTTCTGGCAAAACGCCTTGAATTCGAATATATGCCACCAGCCATTGCATAAGTCCCGCACCAATTCCGGTTACTAAATAGTAATTTAGAAAACGCTTTGGCCCCCATGCATTTTCCAGTACATTTCCAAACATCCATAAGGCAAACATGTTGAAAAGAATGTGGGTGAAGTCGGCATGCATGAACATGTAGGTTACAAGTTGCCAAATGCCAAAATGTTGGTTTGCAGGATAGTGCAGTCCTAAATATTCTGTAAGATTCAGGTGTAGAGTTGATCCGGCTACAATGGTTGTAAGGAAGAATAACCCATTTATAATCAGTAGGTTTTTTACAACCATCGGAAGAAATCCAAACCCTGTTGGTCTATATTGATTCATATAAATCTTTGTTTAGTCATATTTTTTATCGATTGCCTTGTCAGTAATTAATTTGCAAAACTAGCATAATTCTACCCTCGGTTTTTACTCAATCATTATGCCAATTAAAATCACGAAGCAAAATGTCAGTAGAGAAAGCTTTTTTGTTTATCACTTTGGCTAAATCTATGTTTGCTTTACGAAAACTGATCAAACAAGGACTTTTTGTCGTAATAAAGAAATGTTTTTTTTCCAGCAGGAGAAACCGTAGGTACTTGACAGGTAAACAGGTTTTTATACAACTCAGACATCTCTTTTTCAGACAAGCTTGTTTCTGCTTTTACCGACATTTCGGTAGCCATCGATCGGGCAAGCATAGCGTTTGAATCGAAAGTCAGGCTTTGCGATTCCTTTTTAAAGTTTTCGATAATTCGCTCCAAGATAGCATGCGAATTGGTTACTTCTAAGGGTGCTCCTATAACAACAAATGTGTTGGTTCCCATTGGATTGAGCGAAAAGCCAAGGTTTTCTAGGTCTTTCATAATCTGCCTGATGATTTCTGCATCTTCGGGTGAAAACTGCACATGTTCAGGGAAAAGCTGTTGTTGGGATGCGTTTTTTCTGTTCGTAAGCAGATGTATAAAGTACTCGTAAAGAATTCGTTCATGCGCCCGTTTTTGATGAATGAGCATCATTCCTTGTGGTAAACCACACACGATATATGACTTTTGAATCTGTATAAGCGTTACATTTTCCTCTCCTTTAAAAGCGCTTTCCATATCTGAGGAATCACTTTTTTCATTAGCAGGTGATGGTTTGTTCTCATGGCTAAAAAGTGATTCCCAGTTTTCCGTGTTTGGTTTTTGGTAATCACGAAATCCAGCTCCAGTCGATTGTGTTTTAAAGGGGTTATAATCTGGGTTTACCCTAATTTGCGGTGCTTCTAGGTTTTTGCTTGGCCTTTGTTGAAATGCTGATTCGATGCTGGGATCAACGTCAAAATCAATAATAGGGGTAAGTGTGTGTTTACCAATTGATTGTTTAACTGATGCGTGAAGGATAGCATAAATCAGCTTGGAATCCTTAAAATTTATCTCAGTTTTTGTAGGATGGATATTGATGTCGATTTCGCTGGGGTCAATTTCAATATGGATGAAGTAGGAGGGGAACGCGTCTGCAGGAATCAATTCGATAAATGCATTGCTAACAGCATGGTTCAGGTAGGCATGTTTGATAAAACGGTTGTTAACGAAAAAAAACTGTTCACCCCTAGTTTTTTTAGCAAACTCAGGTTTTCCAATGAAACCACTGATGTTTACCATGTCAGTTTTTTGCTCAATGGTTAGTAAACGCTCGTTATAGGTCATTCCAAAAAGCGATATAATACGTGATTTTAACGAAGCTGGAATTAATTTGTAAACCAGTTTGTCATTATTATAATAGGTAAACCCGATATTGTGCTGAATAAGTGCAACCCTGATGAGTTCATCAAGAATATGGCGGTTTTCAACGTTATCAGACTTTAGGAAATTCCGACGTGCCGGGACGTTGTAAAACAGATTCTTAATGGAAATGCTGGTGCCAGTAGGGCATTGAGCGGGGATTTGCTCTATAACTTTTGAGCCTTCAATAATTAAAATAGTGCCAATTTCATCATTTTCGGGCTTCGATTTCATTTCAACTTGCGCAATTGCTGCAATTGAAGCCAGTGCCTCGCCTCTAAAACCCATAGTGCGTATTGAAAACAAGTCGTCAGCCGTTACGATTTTAGAAGTGGCGTGCCGTTCAAAACTCATTCTGGCATCAACTACCGACATGCCACTGCCATTATCAATAACTTGAATCAGGGTTTTTCCTGCATCTTTAATCACTAAAGTAATACCAGTGGCACCAGCATCTACCGCATTTTCAAGAAGTTCCTTCACGGCTGAAGCAGGTCGTTGTATTACTTCACCTGCGGCTATTTGATTTGCTACAGAATCGGGAAGTAGTTTGATAATGTTTAACATAGCTTTTAATGGGTTACACCAAATGCTTTTAGAAATTTCTCCACCATGTCGGTAAACATGATAACATAAATACTTCCTACGATGAAAATACCATAGATGGTGTAACTCACAACTTTTGATTTTGAGCTTACTGTGGTGTCTTCGGTTTTATGCCACCGTCGTTGCATTTGTAACCTGAGCTTGTCACTTTGTGAAATGCTGCTGTCTAGACCCATAGCAGCTTTTCTTTTTTCAATCGCTTCCTTTTCGGGATCGTAATACCGAGGGCGATAGGTAAATGATTTTGGCTTGGGTGTTTTAAAGCTTACAATGCGCATGACTATTTTTTTTACAAAAATACCCTTTTTCCTTAAACTATCTTGGCGTCTATTGTCTGAATATATGAAAGCAAGAGTAGAGTAGGAGACCGGTTTTTTTAGAAATATGTGAGGTAAAA
>CAYWNI010000381.1:0-3002 GCA_964459525.1 uncultured Lentimicrobiaceae bacterium
CGTTGTTTTACTCGGGAAATTTTGCCCCCAATGGCCCAAATTACACCCGTTTCTCAAATGCACGCTACGACAGTCTTTTCGTGGCAGCCATGACAGAAACCCAACCCCGAAACCGCAAGCGATATTACCGGCAACTCGACAGCCTCATCATGGAAGAAGCCCCTGTGGTGGTGCTCTACTACGATGAATCGGTAAGAATTATTCAGAAAAACGTGTCGGGAATTACCACCAATCCGATGAACATGCTCAACCTAAAAAAGGTTAGAAAAACCACTGACGCCCACGCCCATTAAACAATTAATGAGATGAACAATCCCAAAATAAAACAAAAAATAGCGCTTGTGCTCTCTGGTGGAGGAGCGCGTGGCATCGCTCATATTGGCGTAATTGAGGAGCTTGAAAAACAAGGATATGAAATTGCTTCTATTGCCGGCACTTCTATGGGAGCATTGGTGGGAGGCGTTTTTGCTTTAGGTAAAATGGAGGAACTCAAGCAATGGCTGTACACCCTCGACAGGCTTAAGGTGTTTAACCTGATAGATTTAACAATCAGCGGACAAGGGTTTATTAAAGGCGATAAAGTGTTTAACAAGATGAGGGAGTTCATTCAGGATCAAAATATTGAAGACTTGCCTATCCCCTTTGCTGCAGTGGCAGTTGACATACTACAAAACAAAGAAGTGGTGTTTACAAAGGGAAGCATCTACAATGCCATAAGAGCCTCGGTAGCCATCCCAACCGTTATAACGCCTGTGAAATTAGGTAACAAACTGCTTATTGACGGTGGCGTACTCAACAACATGCCAATAAACCATGTTGCCCGGATTTCGGATGATATGCTTGTGGCAGTAGATGTTAATGCCGACATTGAGGCTTTGCAACCGCAGGTAAGTGAGGCAGAAAAGAAGTCGATGCTCGACAAATACCAAGAAATGCTTGTTAATTTCTACAAACAAATTCAGGGCGAAACACCAGAAGAAAAAGAAAAGTCGTTGGGCTATTTTGACCTCATAAACAAAGTTATTGGATTGATGACACATCAGATAGCCTTACATGCCATGGAAAAATACCCTCCTGATTTACTCATTCGCACCTCACGACATGCCTCCACCACTTTTGACTTTTACATGGCACGCCAGCTGGTTGAAATGGGCAGGGAAGCCGCACGGCAAGCGTTAACTGTTGATCGTTAATCAATTACCATTCAGCGTTTCATCTCCTGAAATAGAAAGAAAAGAAAAAGCCAATCACTCCCTACCCGGGAGGCTATAGCCAATGCGCAGGGTAAAGGTGGCTGCCTGTTCTGCTTGGGTATCATTCAGGCATTGTTCCAACTGTACAAAACCCGATTGACCACGTTTAAACGTTTTTTTCAGCACCACCCCTACACTGCCCTCCGAGCCATGATAGCTATCCTGTTGGTCGCTGGTGTTGAGCTGATAACTCTCTACCCCCAGCAGATAAGCAAACCAAATATAAGGCTGCAGACTCCACTTTGAATTTAAGGGATAAACCAATGAAAAGTCAGCGCCCAAAGCATACTCAGAGTTGGCGGTGGTTTTTCGCAGGACACCTGTCAGGGTATTTTTCAATAGATAATCACGGTAGGCAAACTGATAAGTGCCAAGCCAGAGCCCGGCGTTGGCTTCGACACCGGAGGCACTTTGCGAGCGTATCAGCCAGTACTCCACCCACAGGGTGCCTCCGTATTCGGTCAGGTCGCCTAGAGGAGTTTCGTTGGCCGGAAGGCGATCCGTTGGATGGAAACTTTGCAGAAACCCAACGCCAAGATCGAGACGTCCTTTGAAAGCATATTGCAGATCGACCTGGTAGCCATACCCACCGCTATTTTCATGGATACCCGTCCGAAGCGTAGCACCACTCTGCCCTTGGTTAAGCCACACCTGCGCCTGCACCGCAGAAAAAGCCAGTAGCAGACTTCCTAAAAGAATTAATTTTTTCATCTGTTAGTCTAATTACCTATTGTTTTCGAATAAACAATTTCTATGTCGATTAAGGTTGGTGCTTCTTCAAGAAATCAATGGTCTGTTTCTGAACCTCTTTGGATTTTTCATTCACCCAAAAAGCGATATGCGACCCTTCTTCGATCCAAATCCTTTCTGAACCGGGAATGTGCTCATGGGCATATACGCCATCGTAAAATTTAGCATCTGAGTCGTTGGTGCCATGAATAATCAGTGTAGGACTGGTAATTTGCTCATCGGGATACCTACCTTGTTGGCTCACAACAATATCCTGGTCGTTTTCGGTACCCACTTTCCTAGTGTTGTATGGAAACATAGCATTCATAAAGGCAGTTACCCAATCTTTAACATCTTGATTGTTTTGCACATAGGCAATATGGCGTTGAAGTTGGGCTTTGGTAAAATACCCTTCTGTTTCAAAGAATTTCTTGATAAAAGCATCGGGTTTTATTTTGTTCAGACTTTGCAACAACCCTTGGCCGATATCTGATAAAAAGATGGCCTGGGTGATAGGGCCTGCTGTTTCGGGAATATCATAATGTCCGCTCACGGCGTCGCAGGCTAGCAAAGCCCATACCCTGTCGGGATGTCTTTTTGCAAAAACATAACCAAAAGGGCCACCAAAGGAAGCACAAAACACAGCTGTTTTCTCAATTTTTAAGGCATCTAAAGTTGCCGCAAACAAGTCGGCTTGTTCCTCAGGGCTTTTACCGCTTTCGATGGGTGTACCTAAATAACCAGGTCTTGATAGTGAAAGCAAACGATAATCTGATTCGGCAAACTGAATGAGCAACCGTGACTGATCAACGCCTCCTACGCCTCCATGTATGCCCATGATGACTGGTGCATCCTTATCTGTTATGTCAATCTCAACCTTTCCCAATTTTGTATCAATAATTTTAGGATCGATACTTACCCCTTTCAAAAGTTCTTTTTTCATACTATTTCTCTCCTTTTAAATGTTGTTACTACTCAGCAGCCAATAATTCTTGATTAGCTAAGTTTGTAAGTACATTA
>CAYWNI010000382.1:0-2973 GCA_964459525.1 uncultured Lentimicrobiaceae bacterium
TAAAACAGGGGCTGTAACTGCTGGTAGCTGTGATAGTTTTCAATTAACTTGCCAGGTTGATAATCAAATGGAGTCGTTGGCGCAACGACTAAATGAAGTGATTACACACCTTAAAAAACTGAAAATACAAACCATATGAGAAAAAAAATAACTGGTACCGGCGTGGCCATCGTCACACCGTTTACCAATGATGGAAAAGTTGATTTTGTTGCCCTTGAGCGTTTATTGATTCACCTTATTGGCGGCGGAGTTGATTTTATTGTGGCTATGGGAACGACTAGTGAGGCTGTTACGCTAACCAATGACGAACGTAAACAGGTTATTGATTTCGTGAAGAAACAGGTAAACGGGAAAGTACCTATTGTTTTAGGTGTTGGAGGCAACAATACATTGGCGGTTGTTGAACAGCTAAAGGAAACGGATTTTACTGGTATAGATGCTATTCTGTCGGTTGCACCTTATTACAATAAACCCAATCAGCGTGGACTTTATGCTCACTTTTCGGCCATTGCAGAGCAATCACCAGTCCCAATTATTTTGTATAATGTGCCAGGGAGGACTAGCTCGAACCTAGCTGCAGCTACCACATTGCGGCTGGCACGCGATTTTGATAACATTATCGCTGTTAAGGAAGCTTCTGGTGATTTGGCGCAGGTAATGGAGATAATCAGCGAAAAGCCCGAAGGGTTTATGGTTTTTTCAGGCGACGATGCGCTAACTTTCCCTCTTATCGTTTTGGGAGCCGAAGGAGTTATTTCTGTTGTGGCCAATCTGCTTCCCTCCGAATTTTCAAGTATGGTTGATCATGCAATGAAAAGACGTGTTGATGAAGCCAAGGTTTTGCATTACCAAATGCTTCCGCTTATCAACTTGCTTTTTGCTGATGGCAACCCGGCAGGAATAAAAGCAGCATTGCAAATCAGGGGTATATGTGACAATAATCTTAGACTCCCGATGGTTCCTGTAAGTAAAGAAGTTTTTGCCGAATTGGAAAAGGCATTATAAATAAACCTAAAAAGCAACTAGTAGTAAGTGTAAACTGTCAACAAATAAGATGTTTCCGACTAAAATAGTATTTAAATGAAAAATATTTTTACAATTGTTACCCTCATGATGCTCAGCATCAGTAATGTATCGGCTCAGGTTACTGCGCAAGATTTTTTTAAAGAACGAAATGAAATTGTTGTTAGTTTTGATTTGCCCGACATAGATGCAAAGGAAATAAACAAGTTGTCAAGTTGTATTTCAATTGATAAAATTGATGCCGGTCGGGTTTTTGCTTATATTAATAAAAACCAATTTACTGAATTTTTAACTTTCGATATTGATTTTGATGTTGAAACACCGCCTTCGATGCTTCATATTCCTGTGATGCGCGATGTGGATGAACTTAAGGCTGTAAACGAATGGGATTTTTATCCTACTTATGATGCCTATATTGCGATGATGAACCAATTTGCGGCTGATTATCCCGACTTATGTGAGGTGGTAAATGCCGGCGTTAGCAACGAAGGCCGTGATATTTTGTTTGCCCATATCAATAGTACATTAGGTATTGAATCTGGAAAACCTCAGTTTATGTATACTTCCTCAATGCATGGTGATGAACTAACTGGCTATATTCTTACGTTGCGATTGATTGACTACCTCCTTTCTAATTATGGGGCTGATCCGCGTATTACGAATTTAGTTGAGCAAATTGACATTTGGATCAATCCTTTGGCCAATCCTGATGGAACTTTTGCGGGAGGAAATCAAACCGTATTTGGAGCTACGCGCGGTAATGCTTTAGGCATAGATTTTAACCGTAATTTTCCCGATCCACAAGATGGTCCACATCCTGATGGCAATGCTTATCAGACAGAAACTATTGTCTTTATGACCTTTGCTGAAGAAAACGATTTTGTTATGTCGACAAATTTTCATGGTGGTGCTGAAGTGTGTAATTACCCTTGGGACACGTGGCCACGATTACATCCTGACGATGATTGGTGGCAGTATGTTTGTCGTGAGTATGTTGATACGGTTCATTTGTATTCTCCAGCGAATTACCTCGACGATTTAAATGATGGCATCACCAATGGATATGCATGGTATACCATCTCTGGAGGGAGACAGGATTACATGAATTATTTTCATAATTGCCGTGAATTTACGCTCGAAATTTCAATGCAGAAATTGCCTCCAGCAAGCCAAATGCCAGTATTTTGGGAGTACAATTATCGCTCTTTGTTGAATTATATCGAGCAATCACTTTATGGATTTCAGGGTATAGTTACCGACAAACTTTCCGGTGAGCCTGTTGCAGCTAAGGTTGAGGTAGTAGGGCATGATATTGATAATTCATGGGTTTATAGCCACTTGCCAACTGGGAAATACCACAGGCCTATCAAAGCGGGGAATTACTCTCTCATGTTTTCGGCTGAGGGTTACCATTCCAAAACCATTAGCTCACTCATTATTGAAGATGAGCAAGTGGTAAATTTGAATGTACAATTGGAGCCCATTACTGTATTATCGGCAGATTTTATTGCAAGTAGCACCTTAATTCCTGTTGGAACCGCTGTTAATTTTTTTAGTGAGAGTGTTGGTGGCGATGTCGTTGTATGGAATTGGGCATTTGAAGGTGGTCTGCCCCAGTCTTCGGCGCTGGAAGATCCTAGCGGAATTGTTTACAATACCAAAGGAGAATATGAAGTTAGCCTTTTCGTGCGCGATTCGGATGGTAATACTGACGAAGAGATAAAAACAGGTTTTGTTCATGTGCTAGATGCCTATGTAATGGAAAATCAAACTATTACTACCTGTAATTCGCTTTTTTATGATTCAGGTGAAGAGTCGGATTACCAAAAAAACAAGAATAATAGCAGAACATCAGCAAGTTGTCAGGTTTGATAGAGAAAGTAAAACTAAAATAAATCAATTACTCAGCAAAAAGTGTATGGAACATTTCAAAAAAGTAATAAAAGAAGC
>CAYWNI010000383.1:0-2950 GCA_964459525.1 uncultured Lentimicrobiaceae bacterium
TGGAGCTGGAAGCCATCAAAAACGAAGAGGCTTCATTGATTCTTTCTTCCGATGGCACGCTTATCGGGAAAGTTTTTGCCGAAAATCGTACTAACATACATTGGGATGAAGTGCCTCAACATCTGGTTAATGCGCTGGTTTCAACCGAGGACAAACGCTATTTTAACCACAAAGGCGTTGATGGCCGCAGTTATTTACGTGTATTTATTAAATCGATTTTGCTGGGCGATAAAAGTGGTGGCGGTGGGAGTACACTGTCGCAGCAGCTCATAAAAAACCTCTACGGACGTTCTGACCACAGTTTCTTCTCGATGCCCGTTGCCAAAATAAAGGAATCGATTATTGCTGTTCGCCTCGAACAGGTTTACACCAAAGAAGACATCCTGCTGCTTTACCTTAATTCGGTGCCTTTTGGCGAACAAGTATATGGCATTGAGGCTGCTGCCAGCAGGTATTTTGGTAAACATGCCAAAGACCTGGACATCCAGCAATCGGCTGTGTTGGTGGGCATGCTTAAAGCCAACACCTATTACAATCCGCGTTTGCATCCCGAAAATGCCCTGCAACGCCGCAACCAGATTTTGGCTTTGATGCGCAACGAAGGTTATTTATCAGACAAGGAAAAGGACAGCTTGCAAAAAACGGGCCTCGGACTACAATACTCCAACCTGCAAACCAAAGCCCCTGCCGGCTATTTTGTGCATCAGGTAAAAAAACAAGCGCAAAATATTCTGGATGACCTTTCGTATCAAAATACAACCTACGACATTGAAAAAGAAGGCCTTCGAATTTATACTACCCTAAATTTTGAATTGCAAATCATGGCCGAAGAAGCTGTGAAAAAGCAGTTGGCTGCCATGCAACCCTTACTTGACAAACAGTTAGCCAGCATCAATGCCAAAAAGAACTGGCTCAAGAGCCAGCCTGAAGCCGTAAAGAAGTTGGCTGCTGATACTGACCTCCATTCCATGGAAATGGTTACCCCTGAAGGCATGAAAACATTAAGCATGAGCAGGTTAGACAGCCTGTGGTACTACACCCGCATGTTGCAAGCTGCCGTGTTAATTACCGATCCGCAAACGGGCGAAGTTCTCACATGGATTGGCGGCAACAACTTCCGTTACCTTCCTTACGATCAGGTGCTTGCTAAACGACAAGCGGCTTCCACTTTCAAACCTCTGGTATATGCCGCCGCCCTCGAAGAAGGTTTTTCGCCATGTACCTACCTCGAAAACGTCCAAAAAACCTACGAAGAATACGACGGATGGTCGCCGGAAAATTATGACCACACCAGCAGCGATGATATCCGCGTGGCTCTGTGGTACGCGCTGGCACATTCCATGAATTTACCCACAATAGACCTGTATTTCAAAGTAGGACATGATGCGCTACGGAATTTGTGCTACCGGCTCGATATAGATATTCCACGCTACGAAACCCCTTCAGTGGCCTTGGGGACAGCCGGCGTTTCGCTGCTCGAAATGGTAAAAGTTTATGGTGCTTTTGCCGATGGAGGAGCCTTTTACGATGAGTTGAACCTTGTTAAAAAAATTATAGATGCGCACGGCACAGTAATTTGGGAACGACCTGAGCAAGAAAAGCGGCAATCAATGCAACCCATTATTGCAGAAGAGCTTACGCAACTGCTACAAACAGCCATCAACAGCGGCACAGGAACACGGTTGCGCAACACATACAGACTAACCTGCGATTTGGCAGGTAAAACCGGAACTGCTCAAAATTATACCGATGCCTGGTTTATGGCCTATACGCCCAAGCTGGTAATCGGCGTGCGTGTTGGTGCCAGCGATCCGTCTATTCACTTCGTAAGTGGATTGGGGAGTGGCTCGGCACTTGCTTTGCCTATCGCGGGCAGCACGTTGCAAAAAATAGAGAAAAACACAGCACTTCGGTCGACCTACCTTGTGCCCTTTGTAGCGAGCAACGACAGCATAGTTGATTGTCCGGCTTTCCGCGAAAAGGGTATCGAGGGCTTCTTCAACCGCCTTACGGGAAAGGAAGAAAAAGACAGTATATCGCCAGATTCGTCAATTCAACAAGACGAAAACCCCGAAGAAAAGAAACGTAGCAGGGTCGGCCGGTTTTTCGACCGAATTTTTAAAGGAAAGAAAAAATAACAGCAGGTAACGGTTGTAATCTTTACCGAAAACAAGCATAATAAAGTCTATTTATGGCCGTATTCCAGTATTTATTCTCTGTGTCCACTCTAAAAAGTACTAATCAGCGGAATTGTCTAAAAAATGTTTTTTATGGTATTGACCATCAGTCAATAAAGTTTTATTTATTCGTGCATTCGTGGCAAAAAAACTTTTCAGAGTGGACTCATAAGATACTATGTTCAACTTTATTCATGATTCAAATACACATGAAAAAAATATGAATAAAAATCAAATTCTATATTTCGACAACTGTGCGCAAAAGACCTCAAAAAACCGCGCCCGCAATTTACGCGCCGGCAGGCCCTTTGTACTCAGCCAATCCGAAAGCCAGAATAGGATAGAAGATAAAACCTAAGAACAACAAGCCTAGGGTAAAGCCCACTCCTTTGCCAAAGCTTAACGACAACAGATTCATCATCCAAATGGCAAAAATGACGTTTACACCCGGAATCAAAAACAACAGAAGCCACCACCAAGGCTTGCCCACAATTTCGAGCATAACAATGGTGTTGTAAATAGGAATTAAAGCAGCCCAACCGGGTTTTCCAGCTTTTTCAAAAATACGCCAATAGGTATACAGGTAAAAGGCAGCTATAAATAACATAAAAATAACCCCTCCGCCTGAAAAATCGGAGTCGTAAAAACTTGAATAATCGTCCATAATATTATGATTTTAAGTGTAAATGAAATTAAGACAATAAAAAATTACTTGCTTTCAATAAATTTAATTCTTTTTCGAGACAATTAGCAATACAAGCTAAAGCACGTGG
>CAYWNI010000384.1:0-2944 GCA_964459525.1 uncultured Lentimicrobiaceae bacterium
AATAGTTTTTAATTATTCACATTTATTTGTTAATTTCGCTGCTGAGTAGTAACTAATTTTGGGACTACAGCTGACTGGTCAAATTTGTCTGTTGTTGATGGAAAATGGTGGTTTTCAAGAGATTCGAGATCGGGTTTTATGCAGTGGGCGCAAGAAAGTGGCAATGGCTATATTCGCACCAACAACTCTACAGATTACTTTTACGGAGGAACCTCACAGCTAATCAACGCTGCCCCTGGCGACTTGATTACTTTTAGTGCCGACATGAAACGAGAAGGCAATTCGGGAACGCTTTATGCATGGTTATACCTTGTTCCGCTCAATAGCAACGGAAATGCTTTGGCTTACTATAATTTAGAGGTAACTAATATCCCCAGTGAGTGGATAAACAAAACCATTGCAGCCACCATGCCCTCAGGCACAACCAAATGTCAGGTGCTTTTCTGGGCAAACGACTACACAACCAGCAGCAGGATACTATTCGATAATGCCTTTGTGACTGGCCCTGTGAGCGATAGCGATGGTGATGGTGTTGATGATGAACTGGATGATTATCCACTTGATCCTACACGGGCATTCAACGTATACTATCCCAACGCCAACGACTGGGGCACTTTTGCTTTTGAAGACCTTTGGCCAGGAAAAGGTGATTATGACTTTAACGATTTGGTGCTCGACTACCAGTACAAATCTGTGTTGAGCTCAGGTAATGACTTGGTTGAGTTTTTTGTTGATTACAGCGTTCGCGCTGTGGGTGCCAGCTTAATAAATGGTTTTGGTATCATGATCGAAGGCGATCCAGGCAACGTTGTTTCGGTAACAGGACAGAACTTCACTGAAAATTACCTGAACATTGCTGCAAACGGAACAGAAGAAAATCAATCAAACACCGTAATCATTTTCTTCGATAACGCATTTAACATGATTGGCAGCTCTGGAGGTGGTTTTATAAACACTGTTCCTGAGATACCTTATGTAAATCCTGATACAAATCAGGTGCATGTAGTATTTGGCAATCCTACCTCAAGGGTGGTAAGCAACCGGGTAGCTCCCTACAATCCATTTATTATTGTCGACAAAACACGTGGCGTCGAAGTCCATTTAGCTGGTGAAGAACCTACTGATTTGGTAGACGTAGCGTTGTTTGGCACCTGGGCTGATGATACCGATCCTGCTATTGGAAAATACTACCAATCGACAAACAACCTGCCTTGGGCAATCGATTTACCAGTTAGCTTTGAATATCCTGTTGAGCAGGTTCAAATTATAGATGCTTACAACTTTTTCGCCGACTGGGCAGAATCGGGTGGAAGTCTTTATTATGACTGGTACGAAGACCTAAGTGGATACCGCAACGCTGAAAATATATATGCACCGGAGGAATAATGCCCCGGCAAAATGTAAAAAAAGCTGCTCTTTGCAAAAGGGCGGCTTTTTTTATGGCTATTTCTGGGGGAGAAAAATATTTGCTAGGGAATTTTTAAAAGCTCACGGTGTATTGCCAGTACCTGAGGAATTAGCATTTGCTGGCTGTCGTTCGTGATTACAAAGTCAGCGAGAGCGATTTTTTGTTCTTCGGGCATTTGGGTTTTCATGCGTTCGCTTATTGCTTTGGCAGAAAGACCATCGCGTTGTTGGATTCGGTTGAGCCTGATGTTTTCTGGTGCACTAACAACAACAACCTTTAAGAATTTAGTTTGTAGGCCATGCTCAAACAAAATGGCACTTTCCTGAACTACGTAAGGAGCAGCAGTCTGTTTTTTGACCCATTGCTGAAATTCGGCTTCAACCAAAGGATGGATGAGCTTGTTTAATTGGCCAAGTGCTTCAGGCTGAGAAAAAACCAAAGTTGCCAATGCAGACTTTTGAAAAATACCCGCTTTAAAAAAATCGTGCTGTGGAAATAGTAATTGTACCGCTTTTCGCACATCATCACGGTTGTAGAGGTTTTTAGCTGCCACATCTGAATAAAAAACGGGCACGTCGAGGTGTTCAAAAATGTGTGCGATAGTTGATTTTCCGCTCCCAATATTCCCGGTGAGGCCAATTCTTTTCATGCTTTACTTTACAATAACAAACTCAACCTCAGTAGGGGTTAGTCTGATATTAGACACACTGGAGGGAGTTTTGTCGATAACCAGTTGTAGCTTTCTGGCTTCTTTAAGGTTTATACCTTTTGTTTGTGCCACCACGCTAAACTGTCCCGATTGTACACGGGTAAAGTCTTTTTGTGCAACCTTATAAATAACTTTTACCTGAGCAGGGAAAGTCTTAATGTGAACCCCTTTTTCGTTAACCCCGACAGGAATCATAATGGTAGATTCGGTAAATCGTTCTACATCAATTACCAGCTTGGTGGTGTTTGCGTCAAATGAAATCAAATCTGGAGCTGGATTGATTAATGTTAATTTTGTGACGATGTCACTAACAACATCCTTTAGTTCAATATATTGCGTATGAATTGCCTTCAGTGTATCGAGCACAGCCCTAGCGCCAAACACCTCCACGAAATCTGGGTTGAGCGTAGCAGTATTATAGGTGTCAAACTGATCTTTAAATGCAATTGAAAAATGGGGCACAACAGGCACTTTTTTACTGCGAAGTTTTTCTAGCACAAAAGCTAACCTATTTTTAGAAAGAATAATGTTTGACTCATCTACATCCAGCTTTTCGGCCAAACTCTGCCTAAGCTCCTGTGTGAAGATGTAGTAATTATTGCCTTCTTCGTTGATTATCTGGTAGTTTCTCAAATCAATATCCAACGGTAATCTATCGCCACCAAAACCCATGTCGAGTAGGGCAAAACCACGCGCAGTTACATTCACATTTAGCGTGGTATCGATGATTTTGGTTAAACGCTTTTCGGCAGGAACCTGCTTGTAATGCACCCTGAAATCATAAGAAACGGTGTAAAAGTCAGATAGTTTTATCAGAAACCAAAAAA
>CAYWNI010000385.1:0-2935 GCA_964459525.1 uncultured Lentimicrobiaceae bacterium
CATTTCGATCAAACTACCGCACCAGTAAGGCCAAAGCTTCTTGGTGAGGCCTCAGCACATTTAATCATCATTAACACGGTAATTCCTTTTATTTTTATGTATAACCGCTACCGCCATCAAAATGCAGGTCACGACCATCTGCTCGATTGGCTTGAGCACCTTCCATCAGAAAAAAATGCTATCAGTAAACTTTTTGCATCCTATGGTCTAAAAGCCAACTCAGCCCTAGAATCGCAAGCACTCATTCAACTTAAAACCCATTATTGCGATAAAAAGCGTTGTTTGGAATGCAGAATAGGTCATGAGTTGTTAGGAAGATAGAAAGATGAAAAGAAAAACAAAACAGAAAAAACAATGAATACCGCTGGTGGCAGAGGTGAAATTCTATTCTGCCAACACGAGTCACACAATATCACAGCTTAAAAGTCCTTTTTTACGATGTAAATCGCGTCAAAAAAAGGCATAACACGCTAAGATAGGATCACAATAATTACCGAGCTTTTTTACGCTATGGGAGAATAATCGTACTGCCCATAAGATCCAGACAGCTTGTATCTGCAAAAGAACTAAATTTGTTTTCAATTTGAAATATCAATAATATGAAGCATGTCACATTATGGCTTTTGTTAGTGCTGTTTTTAACCAATTGCAAGAAAATTGACAAAATTGCCCATTTTTATCTGGAACATGAAACCATCCTGGTATTGGATACCTCTCACATGACCGGAAATTTTTATAGTATTGTTTCTCCACAGGTAATTACACATGCCGACTCCATTTACAACCTATACAATACCGAATCTTCGCTTGTTACTCAAATTACAATTGAGTCACTTGATATTCAATTAGATGATGGCGACACCATACCAAACTATAACCTAAAATCGATTAGTGTTTATCTTATTACAACCGAAAGCGACGAAAAACAAATTGCATGGAATTCTAACTTACCTCCGCTAAACATAACGCCTTTGCCATTGACTGCTACAACTGACAATCTTACAGAAATGCTAAATAAGCCAATATTACATTATTTGATTGAGGGTTTTGCAACAAAAGACACTTTAACACATTCAAATTGGAAGCTTAAAGCCCGCTACTATGTTAATGCCACTGAAAAAAAATAGCACCCTAAATTGAAAGCTAATTCAACAAAATAGTAAGCTATAAAAAAATGCCCCATTAGGTTTCCAAGTTAAATGGACTAGAGTTCAGCTCTTCGAAAACAGACCGTAAAGCTTCGGCAATCCTTATTTTTCATACTTTTGTCCACAAAATAAATAACCGTGGAAATAACTGACAAACTTGAGGTAATTAAAAACCGTTGGGAAGAAATCGCTGAGCAAATGAACGACCCATCGGTGATATCTGACATGAAGCGATTTGTAAAACTGAACAAAGACTACAAAGATTTAGAGCCTGTTGTACAAGCATACAAAGAACACAAATTACTCGTAAGTAACATCGAAAGTGCTCAGGAGTTACTAAAAACCGAAAAAGACCCAGAATTCCGCGAAATGGCCAAAATGGAGCTCGACGACCTGGTGCCTGAAAAAGAAGCACTTGAAGAAACAATACGCATGTTACTCATCCCCAAAGATCCGCAAGACTCAAAGAACGCCGTTATGGAGATTAGGGCAGGAACGGGCGGTGATGAAGCCAGTATTTTCGCTGGTGATTTATTCAGGATGTATCAGAAATACTGCGAAACCAAACGCTGGAAAGTGGACGTTACCGATGTTAACGAAGGAACCGCGGGCGGATATAAGGAAGTTGTTTTTAACGTAACTGGCGCAGGTGCATACGGTTTGCTCAAATTTGAATCAGGAGTGCACCGCGTTCAGCGTGTGCCTCAAACCGAAACGCAAGGACGAATTCACACCTCAGCTGCCTCGGTGGTAGTGCTCCCCGAAGCCGAGGAATTCGACATCGAACTCAATGAAAAAGATATCAGAAAAGACACCTATTGCTCCTCGGGGCCGGGAGGACAGTCGGTAAACACAACCTACTCGGCAATTCGCCTTACCCATATCCCCTCAGGACTTGTGGTAACTTGTCAGGATGAAAAATCACAACTTAAAAACCTAGCCAAGGCCATGAAGGTGCTCCGGAATCGTTTATACGACCGTGAGTACACCAAATACCTTGAAGAAATGTCGGGAAAACGTAAAACCATGGTTTCCACTGGTGATCGCTCTGCGAAAATCAGAACCTACAACTGGCCACAGGGTCGCGTTACCGACCACCGTATAAACCTAACTTTGTACAACTTACAGCCGATTATCGATGGCGATATTCAGGAAATAATTGACAAACTGCAAATGGCTGAAAATGCAGAGCGACTTAAAGAAGAATTAAGCTAAACCAATGAATAAAGCACAGCTTTTCGATCAGATTAAAACAAAAAAAAGCTTTTTGTGTGTTGGTTTGGATACGGACATCAACAAAATC
The DNA here is from genome assembly GCA_964459525.1 of uncultured Lentimicrobiaceae bacterium. Lineage (GTDB taxonomy): Bacteria > Bacteroidota > Bacteroidia > Bacteroidales > F082 > UBA6244. The sequence goes on from CAYWNI010000385.1 coordinate 2,452, forward strand.
CCTGTCCATCTAAACCAACTGGAAGATCCGGTTTTTGAGTTTAACAAACAGATTGTAGACGCCACCCACCATTTGGCTGTGGCCTACAAACCAAATCTGGCTTTTTATGAAGCCAATGGTATAAAGGGCTGGATTTCACTGGAAAAAACAGTAAGCTACATCAAATCAAATTACCCCGAATTGTTTCTTATTGCCGATGCCAAGCGTGGCGATATCGGGAACACATCGGAAATGTATGCAAAAGCGTTTTTTCAGAATATGAACTTCGATGCCGTTACCCTTTCTCCATATATGGGTTTCGATACGGTGCAACCATTTTTAAACCACGCCGACAAATGGGCTATTTTGCTCGCCATAACATCGAATAAATCAGCGGTAGATTTTCAGAATGCAACAGATAAAAATTCCGGAGACATGCTCTGGGAGCAAGTTTTGAAAACCTCACTCCGGTGGACTACAGAAGACCAGCTGATGTATGTGGTAG
>CAYWNI010000386.1:0-2932 GCA_964459525.1 uncultured Lentimicrobiaceae bacterium
GATTTGGCTATGTTACTCTGGTGGCATGCCGCCTAGAAACAGGGCGCACGCATCAGATTCGGGCTCATTTCAGATACCTTGGTCATCCACTATTTAATGATGATAAATACGGCGGCGACGCCATCCTTAAGGGAACCACTTTTACCAAGTATAAACAGTTTATCAGCAATTGTTTCTCCTTAATTCCACGACAGGCGCTACATGCCAAATCACTGGGTTTTGAACATCCTGCCTCAGGAAAAAATATCTTTTTTGAATCAGAACTTCCCGACGACATGAGTCAGGTTATTGAAAAGTGGACGGCATACTCAAGCTACGAAAAGCTTGGAGACAGTAGCGTATAGTTATTTTATCACGCTGACTTTAAACGTATTGTTTTGTTGGTACGATGTGTATTTTATTAAATAGAACCCTTCTCGGCAGTTGCTAATATCAACCTGAACCTGGCTATCGTTAATATAGTTCAGGATGAATTCAGCTTTTCTTCCTGATAAATCAAAAACTTCAACGTTTATATCTTTAGGTATTTCACCCCCAAATGTAATGTTGAAGTAGCCATTTCCCGGATTTGGCGCAATCTGTGGCATTACATGAATGTACTTTTGGCGCACCAGCGTATCGGAGTTTGTTTCGGACGACACCACCAGTTGCACGTTAAACGTTCCTGCTTTTTCATATTTAATGTCTTCAGGATTTTTTAAAATGCTTGACGCAGGTGTTCCTCCTTCAAATTTCCAACTGTAGTTGTTTATTTTGCCAAAAGAGGAGTTGGTGAAGCGCACAGATTCGCCCAATACTATTGTTGGGTCGAGTGCTTCAAACCAGGCGTTTACAGCTGTCGTGTCAAGGTTGCTTCCCTGTAATGATATCGTGCCTGTGTTTTCAGGGTCGAGCCAATATGATAACAATTGGGTGCTGTCGATACTTCCGGCAGGTTGCCACGAAATATTAAATTTACCATAATAATCAGGAGAGCTTAAAAAGTCGCATGACGACCCTCCTCCAGTTAAGCTGCCCACAACAAGCCCGTCGCTATTAAAAACCGGACTTCCTGATGAGCCACCTTCTGTAACGCCATGCCCATTTTCGGTTGCTGACCAATAAACCTGCCAGTATTTCCCGGTAGGGTCTTCACTGCTGGAGCTGTATTGCGATGATGTTAATGGTTGTGTGTAGGTGGAAATCATTTTTAAATCGCCTTGAGGATGATGAATGGTAACACCTGAAGGGGATGGTTCTGCGGTACGACTCCACCCGTTGTAATAGGGTCTGAAATCGGGAGGGATATTGTTGTCGAGCAAGAGCAGCTTAAAATCCGATCCGGTTGAAATACTTGAGATGCTGTGCGATAGCAAACGCGATCCGTTTAGCACATTGTAAGTTGGTTCGATTGCCGGTTCTTCACAATTTTCTGCCTCAAAATTAAAATAGAACAACCATTGTGAATAGTCGGCTGTGGAGGACGTTTGTCCACAGTGGTTTGCTGTAAGGAAATATGGTTTGCCGTCAAGTTTGGTGTTGTTAACAAGTGTGCCACTACACCAAAAAGTAGAACTCCCCTGTTTTACAAGTACCCTGGCCACACCTCGTTGCTGGTTCTGCCAGTTGTCGCCTTCGCTACAATTAATATGTACTTCACAATTGCCAGCATCACCAAATCCTTTTTCATCTTTTTCACTTATAAAAACACCTAGTTCTGAAATGTGGAATGGTAAGGTTCTGTTTTTATTCATCGTGTTGTATTCAACTACTAACGTATTTCCAGTCACAGAGTCGGTGGGTAAGAAATCACCGTTGTTGATTTTTGTGTAAACCCCACGAATTGTTTTTATTCCAGGGTTATAAACAAAAAGAGTTTCGTCCTCATTCAGGTGTACATCTGTAAAATAAACATTTAATCCATTGGAATTTGACACTTTGAACAAAATACGCCAGACAAGCTTGCCTTGATTTGTAGAATCCCATTGTCCTAATTGATTTAATTTGGTTTGATCGATATCCACTGTAAACCCAGCTTGCATCGGCAGCGATTCGCTGTTGATAAACTGTTCTGACGGAAGATCTTGGATTGTATAGGTAGACTCTATTTTGGGAAGAGAGGTTTTGATGACGGAAGGCGCAAGTGTAATTGTTTTCTGAGCATTCAACATGCCAGCCACCAAAAGGAAAAGCATTATTACTCCGTATTTTTTTCTTTTTTGCATTTAGCTCGACGTTTAATTTTGTAGCAGTCAATCCGCATTTACAAAGGTAATAATTATACGCATCTCGATGAAATCAAAATCACTGGCATTCGGGTTATTAGCGTTTAGTGTCTTTTTCCTTGACAAGGCATGTTTAATTAACTTACATTTGACAAAAATTTCTATTTATGATTGTTGTTACAGGAGCTGCGGGTTTTATTGGGAGCGCGCTAGTGACCAAATTAAATAATCAGGGTTATGAAAACCTGGTTTTGGTTGATGATTTTTCGAGGGAAGATAAGTGGCCAAATTTGGCTAAACGCAAGTTCATTAAAAAAATTGATCGTAAGGAATTTTTTGAATGGTTCGACAACTACTTCTTTAATGTTGATTTCGTTTTTCATATTGGTGCACGCACTGATACTGCTGAGTTTAATCAAAAGATTTTTGATGAATTAAACCTGAAGTATTCAAAAGAAATTTTTACCCGATGTGCGAAATACGGAATCGGGCTCGTATATGCTTCATCAGCAGCTACCTATGGTGGTGGTGAGCATGGCTTTAACGACGACCATACGGTGGTAAACAAACTCAAGCCTTTAAATCCTTATGGAGATTCAAAGAATGATTTTGATAAATGGGCATTAAAGCAAAAAAACACCCCTCATTTTTGGTTTGGTCTTAAGTTTTTCAATGTATATGGGCCCAACGAATACCATAAATCCAGAATGGCATCTGTTGTTTTTCAC
>CAYWNI010000387.1:0-2923 GCA_964459525.1 uncultured Lentimicrobiaceae bacterium
ACGACTTCCAAACTTACGCAGAGTGCTGCTAAAAGGCAAGCTTCGCGACATTAGCATGGGGAAATCTGATGCAAGTTACAGGATGATCCTACCAAAAAAAACAACAAAAAGAAAAGCATAAAACCTAAACTTACATTAAATAGTTATTTATCAAACTTTTAAAAACACAAAAGATGAAATATACCGCCTTTTTTTTGGTGATAGCCACCACCATTTTTTCTGTGGGTTGCGACCAGGCAACCAAACAACACAAAGCCTTGAGCACCGAAGAATCTATCAGTGAACTTGAAACCGCTCTTTTCGATTCAGAAACGATGACGCTAGACAGAAAAAAAGCCAATAAACTATCCTATCTCTACGAAAAATGGGCACACGAAAACAAAGAAAGCGATCAGGCTCCTGCCAACCTGCTTAAAGCAGCAGATTTATCAATGAACCTGAACAATCCGCGTCGGAGCATTGGCATTTACGACCAGATATTAATAAACTACTCCGATTCAAAACAAGCCTCCTCTGCCCTATTTTTAAAGGCATTTGTTTACGACGATCAGCTGAAGGATTATGTAAAAGCAGGGAAGTATTACACCGAGTTTCTGGCCAAATACCCCGAAAGTCCGTTCGCCAACGACGCAGAAGCATCGATGAAAAACCTAGGCAAAACGCCCGAAGAATTAGTTAAGGAATTTGAGAAAAACCAAGGCAACTAATAGTTAAATAAGCCAAAAAAGACTGTAACTAGTAATTACTCTCACATATGCTTTCATTAAATGCAAGGGATCATTAAGCAGAAATAACTACATGGCAACGAGGAACTAATAACGTAAAATTTCCTCCGAGAGAATACAACGAATGTTATGATAATAGACTCACACACACATATTAATAATTACCACGAAACAAAAGTAACCTCGCTTGAGGAAAGCCTTAATCTCCTCACTGACACCATGTTAAAAAACAAGGTTGATTATTCGCTGGTACTTTCATCCTATAAAGTCAACAAAAATAGGCCAAGCACTATGCAAGTAGTTGAGGCTATACAAGGAAGAGATAATTTAGGAGTGGTTTCGGGCATTAGCTATCTGAATTATAACCACAGAGACATAAGAGAAATTAGTGAGTACCTTGAGCGTGGTTTAATTAAAGGATTGAAATTTTATCCCGGCTATGAACCTTTTTACCCCAACGATAGCAGACTAAAAGTATGGTACGAAATGGCCATAGATTTTGATGTGCCCGTTATGTTTCACTCTGGCGACACCTATGCTCCAACCGGAAAAGTGAAGTACTGGCACCCCTTGCATATTGATGATCTGGCAGTTGATTATCCTGATTTGAAAATTGTAATTTGCCATGTTGGCAACCCCTGGATAAAAGACTGTATGGAAGTCGTTTATAAGAACGACAATGTTTATGCAGATATTTCGGGGTTGGTTTTGGGCGATTTCTCTGAGAAATTTGAACGCTATATCAAAAATGACATCGAAGAAATGATTACTTACGCGGGCGACCCTAACTATTTATTGTACGGTACCGACTGGCCAATATCTAATATGAAATCGTATTTGAAATTCATGGATCAGCTTGAAATAGAAGACGATAAAAAAGAACTCATCTTATGGAAAAATGCCGCAGAACTTTTTAAAATTGACATTGAGAAATTTTAAAGAAGCAAAAAAACAAGAATCGTTTATCAGAGCAACTTCAGACTCTCTGAATCTTTAAATTGAAACGAAGCATAACATTAATATGCAAAATCTATAAAGCCTTAAGTCCATTGCTGTAATCTGCAGCATTCAAAAAGCACTTGGCAGCATAAAACCACATCCTAAATAAAAAACTGAAAAGCGACAACAATCAAGATTATAGCTGCAATCCCCAAGTAAGTATAAATATTTCCGAAGTTTAAAGTAGTTCCAAATTTTGGATTTATTTTGGGGACAAATATTCTTGGATCATTCTTGTTGATGTACAAAATCCCCTTCCAGTTATTCGGATTTTTACTCATTAATTCGTAATTTTCGTTTCCAGCTTTCTGTTTCATAACCTAATTATTTAGTTGTTTTTGCACACTTAAAACACCTTAAACATGCTTAATAAAAAGATGAATCTCAATCTATAATATGTTGTGCATATTTCTTAGATCAAAGTAAATCAATTTTTTAAAGAAAATCAATTTCCTACTCAAAAGACCTAATACACAAACGTTACCCCGATCACTACTTCACATCTCCATTTTGTTATGCTATTTATCACATTATGACATATATAGCCTATATGTGATACTCATTATTTATATTTGATCTAAATTAGCAGCCTGAAATTCACAACAACTTAACTAGATCTTATTCGCTATGCATGTTATAAAATCAAAGCCACTTCGGGTCTTATTCCTTTCACTCGTCCTTTTTATTGGTATAAATTCAGCGGAGGCGCAAAACGAACTGGGTGTTTACGAGCATTTAGATGACACCATCTCCAACAACCTGATTTTTACCGATGAGTTGTATAAAAAGGTAAACCTTAAAGAAGCCATCGACAAACCAACTATTTTATCATTGGTATATTACGAATGTCCCGGCATATGTTCCCCGCTGCTAAACGGCCTTGCCGAAGCCATGGAAAAAAGCGATATGACACTAGGTAAAGATTATCAGGTGTTTACGGTTAGTTTTAATTCAGTTGAAAAACCGCCATTAGCCTTAAAAAAGAAGAGTACCTATACCAAACTTGTTACCCATGGCGATACCGACAACGGCTGGCACTTTTTTACCGGCGACAGCACCACCATCGACCAACTACTTGACGAGGTGGGTTTTAAGGTAAAGCAAGAAGGCAAGGAGTTCATCCACCCTGGAACGCTAATTGTATTGAGTCCGAGCGGGAAAATAACGCGCTACCTGTATGGAAGCACCTATTTTCTGCC
>CAYWNI010000388.1:0-2917 GCA_964459525.1 uncultured Lentimicrobiaceae bacterium
CCCTTTATTAATCTTTGTGAATCTTTAACAAAAAAATTATATTTCGTCCTGTTTCCTCCATTTGGAAGTATGAAAAACAAACCCAAAATGCAATCGAAATTGCCGAGAGAGGCGGTAAGTTGTACGACAAATTTGAAAGCTTTGTAAATGACCTTGAAAACATTGGCCAGCACCTCGGTCGTGCCGAAAAGTCATACTCGGATGCGCATAAAAAACTCACTTCTGGAAGTGGCAACATACTCAGGCAAGTAGAACAATTAAAAAAGATGGGCGTAAATACAAAAAAAAGTTTGCCAGAACACCTAACTGAAAACGAAGATGAATAAAGAACCTGAAAACCAAACAACAAAAGATTTTATATATGGCACTTGGCCTGTTATGGAAGCAGTAAAGGCTTCGCGCGATATTGATAAGGTGTTGGTGCAGCACGGGTTGCGCAATCCTGTTATTAGCGAAACCATTGCAGAACTTAAAAGGCTGGAAATTCCGTACCAGTTTGTGCCCATTGAGAAACTGAACCGTGTAACACGAAAGAACCACCAGGGCATCATAGCATTCCTCTCGCCAATAACGTTTAGCAACATTGAGCAGGTTTTGCCTCAGATATACGAAACCGGAGAAGATCCGTTTTTACTGATTTTGGATAAAATAACCGATGTCAGGAATTTCGGAGCAATTCTTCGGACTGCCTCCTGCACAGGAGTTCATGCGGTTGTCGTTCCTCAAAAAGGTTCGGCACTATTAAATTCCGATGCGGTAAAATCGTCAGCAGGAGCTATCTTCACGCTGCCCATTTGCCGAAGCGAGAACCTGAAAGAGACAATAGATTTCTTGAAAAACAGTGGACTGCAAGTGTTTGCTGCCACTGAAAAGGGTGATACTTTCTATTTTGATAAGAATTTGACTGGTCCGTCAGCAATTATCATGGGGTCAGAAGGAGAGGGGATTTCGCCGGAATATTTAAAACGTGCCGATGTGCAATTAAAGATACCGATGGCAGGTAGCATTGCTTCCTTAAACGTTTCGGTAGCAGCTGGTGTGCTGATGTATGAGGTTTATAAACAGCGACTAACAAAGTAAAAAAAAACTCCGGGAACGCCGGAGTTTAAGTTCAGAAAAGCGGTTACTAAAACCGTTTTTCTTTAATTCTTGCTTTTTTACCACGCAATTCGCGGAAGTAAAAAATTCTGGCTCTACGAACTACACCCACTTTATTAACCTCAATCGAAGTTATGAAAGGGGAGGAGATGGGGAAAATTCTTTCAACTCCAATGTTGCCAGACATTTTTCTGATGGTAAAAGTGGCTGTGTTTCCACTTCCAACGCGTTGCAGTACAACACCCTGAAATTTCTGAAGCCGCTCTTTTGCTCCTTCAATAATTTTATAAGTAACAGTAACGGTGTCTCCTGCTTTAAATGCTGGAAATTCTTGCATCGTTACGGTATCGTTGATCAGTTTAATTAATTCGTTATTGCTCATCTTCTTACAGGTTTAGCATTGTACTCAAAAAAGAGTGCAAATATACATCTATTTCTTTATTGACAAACACAAACGCTAAAAAAATTCGATGATTTATAAAAAGTTTATTGTTGACAACTTTTCGTGTGTGCGTTATGAATTGCTATCATAGAATATCAGCAGGTTAAATATCATCAAGTAATTCAGGACGCTTTTCCCGCGTGCGTTTCATAGCTTGGTCATACTTCCAATCTTCGATAAGTTTTTCATTGCCTGAAAGAAGAATATCCGGGACCGACCAACCCTTGTATTCGCGAGGACGAGTGTATACTGGCGGGGAAATCAGGTTGTTTTGAAAGGAATCACTTAACGCTGAGGTTTCATCGCTTAACACGCCGGGAATCAGTCGCACCAAGCTGTCAACAATAACTGCTGCGGCAAGTTCACCTCCTGAAAGTACGTAGTTTCCAATGCTTATTTCCATGGTGATTAGATGTTCGCGTATACGTTCGTCAATTCCTTTATAGTGGCCACACAGAATTATCAGGTTGTTTAGGCACGACAAATTATTAGCCTTTGGTTGGTCTAGAAGTTCCCCATCGGGACTAGTGTATATGATGGCATCGTAGGCTCGTTGTCCCGTGAGGGATGTAATACACCTAAAAACAGGATCGATCATCATTACCATGCCCGCACCGCCGCTAAAAGGATAGTCGTCAACCCGTTTGTGTTTGTCCAACGAATAATCTCTCAGTTGGTGGAGGTGAATCTCGACGAGTTGTTTGTTTTGAGCCCGTTGTATAATAGACTGGTTGAAAGGGCCTTCAAACATCTCTGGAAACAAGGTGATAATATCTATTCGCATGGTTTTGATTTTGTTATTTAATCCAAACAGTTTTTATGTTCAGAAATTCTTTGATGCCATAGGAGCCGAGTTCGCGACCAAACCCCGATTGTTTAGTGCCGCCAAATGGCAGCCTGGGGTCTGATTTCGTCATGCCATTAATAAAAACAGCACCAGCTACAATGCGGTCAGCTATTTTTTTCGCTAGATCAGCGCGTTTTGTCCAGATGCTTGCTCCCAATCCCATCTCAGTTTCGTTGGCAAGCCTGATCGCATCTTCAATATTTTCGGCAGATAAAATAACCGAAACTGGACCAAATGTTTCTTCACGATAGACTGGCATGTCTGGCGTTACGCCAGTTAATAAAGTTGGTTCATAAAATAAGGTGTCTTCAATCCTGCTGCCACCAGTAACCAAGTTTGCCCCCATTTTGATGGAAATCCGTACCTGATTGTCCAAATTGAGTAATAAATCTTCTCTGGCCATCGGCCCCATATCGGTTTCAGCCTGCATTGGATCGCCTAAAATCATATTTTCCAGCAGGTTTTTTTGCGCATCCGTAAATTCAGCAAAGCTCTCTTTTTCAACGATAAAGCGCTTTGCTGAAATGCAA
>CAYWNI010000389.1:0-2904 GCA_964459525.1 uncultured Lentimicrobiaceae bacterium
CAACATTCATTACACTATCATAATTCTCATTGAGTTGTAAATGAAAAACACCTATCAATCCATGAGCTACCCAAACGGATCCATCGTTATCAATTGCCACACTCCGAGATGATTCGTCGAAACCTGATATGCGTTTAGAAAACTGCCATTGACCGTTAACGTGCTCGAATAGCGTAAGTCCTAAATACGTTCCTCCAATAACTTTGGTATGATCTGAGGGAACCTGAAGATAAGTCCACCCTCCTGCCGCTTCACTGATCCTAACAGCCTTTTTATCCTTAATTAAATAAGTTCCGCTGTTGTGACCACAGAAAACATCACCATCTATTGATTTTAAAGACCATACCTGCCCGCGAGTTTCTTCAATAAGCTCAAAAGGTTGTGATTTTGGAAAACCTTCACGGAGCTTATTCCAGTCCATGGCAAAAAGCCCCTGATTTGTCCCTAAATAGAGCGTATTATCACCCACAAGAGCTGCATATCCGGTACTTAGGCTATAATTGTAGGACAGTTTCGTAAGTGGAGAATTTATCTCTACGTAATCAATGCCAAGATCAGTACCTAACCAAAGATTATCATATTGATCTTTTTCAATGCACAATATGGTATTGTTTTGTAATCCATCCTTCCAGGTGAGCTGAAGTAAAGGTTTTCCACTTATAGCACTAATAAACAAGCCATTCTGTATAGTCCCGAAAGCCAATTCATTTTTACTCAAACGAATTACGCTAAATATTTGTTCCCTCTTTAATAAGGTATTAATCTCCGTATCCCATTCAGTGAGTGAATTCCCATCGTATAAATAAATGCCGTTGGAAGCAGTGGCAATCATTAGCTTTTTGTCAAAGGGCAACACAGCCCACAACTCAAGGCCTTTTAGCTTATCCATTCCCATTAAAGGGAATAATTCCCCCATTGAATAACGCATCAACCCTCTTTCTATATCATTTACGTAATATTCTCCATTCACCAAAAACGAGAAATGAAAAGATGATGGCGCCTTGATCACCTTGATTTCATTATCTTTATAAAACATTATCTGTGAATATGATTGGAAGATTACACCGTCAGGATGTACGAAAATTTTCCATATTTCCTCAAAACCACGGTCTTCTTCAGGCACCAACGAAAGGATGCTTTTAAAGTTAGCACCTCCCATTTCCCCAATCTCGTAATACCCTATTTCATTAAAACCACCTGAGTAAAGCACTTGATCTTTTCCTTTGCAAATGGCTCTCACAATGCTGTTGTTGGGCAATGGATATACAATCCAGTTTGTTCCATCGTACTCAAGCAAACCATTGTTATTGGCAAAATACATCATGCCATTATCTCCTTGTACAATAGACCATGTTTGAAAACCACCGTTATAATCTGATCGTTCAAAATTTCTCACAAATGGAGTCCCTAAACTTTGTGACATAATCGAAGATCCTACCCAAAATAATATGGTAGCCAAAAAGAAAATTGACAGTTTAGCCTTTTGAAAAATGTATCTCATTGCGTACAAAGCTAATATTTTAGTCAATAACACAAAGTATCAGGCTGTTTTTCTAGAAATAAAAAAACGAAATTTTACTCCTTGACAAGAAATAAAGCAAAGTATTACAACTTATAACCAGGCAGAGCTTCAAGTCCTCTATGCACCATATTTTAATACCTTTGCCCGTTGTAATCCTAAAGAATGCAAAGCAAAAAAGAATCCAATTCATTAAGTGCCTTGGCTTGGCGTAAATTCAGGCGCGACCCGATAGGCATGACTGCCCTTGGTGTTATTGGTTTTTCAATAATTATCAGCATATTAGGATACCTGATTACACCCGACCCGACTCCCTACTGCAACACGCAAATATTAGAAATTAGCACGCAAAAACCGGGCTTCTCTGTCGATATGCTACTATTGCCTAAACATAACGATGTAACCTCAACACCCTGGTATCAGCGCATGTTGTTTGGCGAAAAAAGTGCCTTCAAACAAATTCCGCTTCAAAGTTATTGGCTCTCCTCCGATTCTGTCTGTATCAATCCGTTTGATCCCGATAGCCTCGGCGAGCAGCAATGTTACAATTTTTCATCCTTTTTGCCATCGAACGGAGATTTGAATGTGAAAACCCAAAACACTGATACCGATATACCTGCCACTGTAAGGCCAGAACGCATCCTCACCCGTAAAACCTATTGGCTTGGGACTGACCAATTTGGCAGGGATCTACTGTCTCGGCTAATTATTGGCACGCGCGTTAGCCTGTCGGTGGGTGCTATTTCAGTTTCGATATCTCTTTTACTAGGTATATTTTTAGGTGCTATCGCAGGATATTTTGGAAAAAAAACCGATCAGGTCGTTATGTGGTTTATCAATGTGGTTTGGTCAATCCCAACCCTACTGTTGGTCATTGCACTTACGTTTGCGCTCGGAAGGGGATTTTGGCAGGTATTTATTGCGGTGGGCTTAACCATGTGGGTAGAAGTAGCGCGTGTGGTTCGTGGGCAGATTTTGGGGATTCGTGAAAAGGAATTTATCGAAGCTGGCAGAGCATTGGGCTTTTCTAGCGCGCGAATTCTAGGCCGTCATATACTACCCAATATCCTTAGTCCTGTAATTGTTATATCTGCTGCCAATTTCGCATCGGCCATCCTTATCGAAGCGGGGCTAAGTTTTTTGGGCATTGGCGTTCAGCCACCTATGCCTTCGTGGGGAAGTATGGTTAAAGAGTATTATAGTTTTATTATCCTCGATTCAGCGTATCTGGCTATTATACCAGGTCTAGCGATTGTGCTGCTGGTTTTGGCTTTTCTAGCCTTAGGTAATGCCTTGCAAGATGCTTCAGACGTTAAACTTTAAAAAAGATCTATCTGAAAAACTTATTTCGGTTTCCGAAATCGGCATTGGAACAAGCGCCACCA
>CAYWNI010000390.1:0-2882 GCA_964459525.1 uncultured Lentimicrobiaceae bacterium
GCTGTGGTTTATTTTTCTATGGATATTAAAGCCCTACGCGCTATTGGGAAAATAACACGGTGGGGTTATGGTGTTTGTATTTGTGCTCAGGGGATTCCTGCCCATTCGACAGATAGGTCTTCCTCACCCTAAGCGTAGTTTCATGCCGCAGGCAGACAAGTGCAACTCCTATGTTTTATTAAAACGCAAAAGTAGTTTTTTTGGAATGGGTTCAACATGGCTTCAATTGCATTTTTGGCGCTGTATGGCATAAGGATTTCCTGATCTATGCTTTAGTATCTATGGTTTAGGCTGTGTCGGTTGATTTGGTTCAAAGCCCGGCAAATTGGTTGTGGTTGCTGGTGCAGAATAAATCTGGCACTTCTATTTTCCCATAAATCTATCGGCTCTGTTCTGTGCATTTGCCCGAATGTTGAAATAGTAAAAAGGGTAATCAAAGCTATGGTAAACTCCCATGCCAAAAGGTTTGGTGAATTGATAGAGTTGTACTGAGTCGGCTGAGGAACAATCCACCACGCCTTTGCTTATATCTACTCTTGCATCAGCATATTGTGGGACAGGAACGAATTTCAAGGTCACGGGGTCTGGCATGATGGAGCCCAATCCCTCAGCAGTGGTGGCCTCTGTTTCGGTTCTTGTCCAAGTAATCGGATTAATGGCAATACCGAGTATATCAGCCACTACGGGATTGTGGGGCGGTATTACGCTGGGGGCTTGTGTGTTATAGGAAATAATCACGCCGGTGTCATCAGGTCCTTCAGCAAATTTCAAATGGGGATTAGCTGCCAGATACGACGGCGTTACCGGATAACCAATAATGTAGGCGGCAATCATGCGCTGGTACACTTCGGGGTTGTCTTTCAGGTATCCCGACAACAAATGTATGAGCACATTTGATCCCTGCGAATGGCCAGCCAGAATGAACGGGCGATTTTGGTTCAGATGCTTGATAAAATAGTGGAAAGCGGTCGTGGCGTCCAATGTTGGCAGGCCTCCTATTACTATTTCCCTTTGATCTTCAGGTAAACTCAAAGTATATCCGGCATCTGCCTGACGGTAATATGGTGCATATACATTGGCAAATGTTTCAAAGGCTGTAGCCTGCCGCGCATAGACGGGCGGGGCTCCGGCCAACATCGAAGGGTTGTCGATGTTGCAAATGTTTGGGTCAGTTGTGTTAACCTTCGACCAACATGTAGGATAAAGATAGAAAACGTCGACGTCCATAACCGGGGCGGGTATGGATAGCCAATGTGCTGTTTGTGAATAGTCAGTGGGCACGTCATTGGTCTCACTCGAATCATCTTTCTTACACCCGGAAATCGATGTCAGAACCAGCATGCCAGCGATTAATAAAATAATTCTGTATTTGCTTTTCATTTTCAAATCAATTGGTTTTATGTACGTATTATCAGTGTAAATCAAGGCGATTTTAGTTATGTACTGTCAAAGATAGGAAATAGTTCTTCAGGTTTGCAACATCAGACTTTTTATTATTATTTTGTAAGCTTTCGGTTCGTTTCAATATTCGAGAAGTTAATGGCTCCGTGTTATATAGCCTCTCTCTCACTCGTTTGGCAGCGGTAACGAGTATGTGAACTCCATAACTCCGTAAGCATTTTTTCGTTTTGCTACGAATACATGAATAAAAATTAGTCAACTTCATCCCTACGGGTGAAGTCGATTATTTGCGTTTTTCCTATCATTCGTGCATTCGTGGCAAAATAATGTCCGGTGGCCTGCTTAGGATATCCCACCTACTTAAGCCCACACCAAAAATTGTCGTGTTGTTGGTTTTTAAGTAATTTTGCTGGTAAGAAAATAATTAACCGAAATCATAAAATCGCCTTTGTAGAATTGGAACTGATAGCTGAAAAAATGTTTGGTGATCTGGTGAAAGCAGTTGTTGATATTGATAAAGAAACAATAGTTATGGATGTGGAACTGCATGCTGACGAGGAAAAAGAACTTTTGGTCATGGGCTCCAAACAAGAAAACCTTTGGGGGATCAATCTTTATCCTGAAGAAACAGGAGATGATTTTATCGAATTCGATTCGATGATAAACCTGCGCCCCTCACGGGGCAATAAAAGCAGAGGTGTTGATGATAAACTAACCCGGGCCAAAATCGTCAATATCGTTAACTCCCTGGTTGAACGATAACAAGAAAAGTTAGTTGTAATATTAAAAATCAAGCGAGATGAAACCGGATTTTTATCATAAAAATTTATCAACGGGCGAGTGGGAAGCATTAAGTTTTGCTAAACAAATGGCAAATATTGGTTCTGAGGTGGAGAGATCAATTAAATGGAAATCAAAAAACAAGCCTGAACGCAGTCAATTGGCTTTTTACAGGGGTCTCGAACTGATGGATTTTACCATATCTGACAAAAAAAACCTACACCGCCTCAGGGAATTGTGCAGGACGAGGGAAATGCTTGTAGATTATTTTTTTGGCGATAACCAATATAGTTCCTCTGACATTATATGGCAGAAATACTTCAGGGCTTTTAACTGGATGGCTAATTTACCAGAATTGCAAGCATCTCTTTAAGCATTACAAACATAGGAGGTGCAACGCTGAGTGGAGCATTCCGGTTCTGGGGGTTTTTCGAAAATCAGATATGTAGCATCCATTCGATTATACTTTAAAAAGTGTTTTCATTTCTCGATTTTTACAATACCTTTGTCGTATGGCATATTCCATGTTTTCAAATGATGCATCATTAATGCACAGTAAATCATTTTTTATAAAGAGCATTCATTTGTGTTTTTTTGGTGTATATTACCCTAATTATTAGCATATATTGGACGCAGAATTCGAATAGAAGTATTTCATTGGATAAAAAAGATAGATACAAATCATTATTTGAGAATTTCCA
>CAYWNI010000391.1:0-2876 GCA_964459525.1 uncultured Lentimicrobiaceae bacterium
TTTAGTGCAATAATGCTGTCAGGACTTCCAAAGAGGTACAGCACATCATCTTGATTTATTTTCTCCTCTGGTTTAATATTGGTTAGGAAGGCGTTGTCGCGTTTTATAGCCAATATGTTTACTCCGTAGCTGGCCCGAATTCCTGAACTTAATATGGTTTTTCCAACAATTTTATTGTTTCCCTGTTTTACGGGCAGTGTGGCTATTTCCATGTGCGGAATTTGAATGCGTGAAACACCCGCACCACCAATGGCCGATGGCAGCGTACGCAGTATTTCATAGTTGCGGTTACGAATCTCACAAACAAAGCTGTCGATTTCGTCTTGCGCTACCAGGTATTTTTTGAGCACGTGTGCGAATATTTCGATAGAGGTTTCAAATTCTTCAGGTATAACCTCATCAGCACCAAGTTTAGAAAGCTCATCTACTTCCCTTAAATAGCGTGTTCTCACAATAATATAGGCTGTTTCGGTAAACGACCTTACGTTTTGAACAATTTGCCGTGTAGCCTGATGTGCCGATATGGCAACCACCACCACACGAGCTTCCTGTACATGCACGTGTCGTAAAATTACATCACTTGTAGCATCACCATAAACAATGGGTTCACCAGCTTCCTTGGCTTTATTAAAAGCCTCTGAGTCTATTTCCACAACAACATATGGGATATTAGCTCTGCGCGCGGCTTTGGCAACATTTTCACCGTTCATGCCATATCCTATAATAACAATATGGTCGTGAAAGGTGGCTTCGGCAACCTTGGCTTTTTCAGCCCTTGAACGGGTTAGGGTATTTAGTCTGGCTTTTACAGGCTCCGGAAGTCCAGCCTGAAGCAAATATTTTGTTAGTCGTGGTGCCGCATTGATGATAAAAGGCGTTGCTCCCATCGAAATAATCGAAATGGCCAGAAAAAACTGATAGACTTCCTGTGAAAGCAAACTGTATTGCATGCCATGAGAAGCCAGCAGAAAGGCAAATTCACCAACTTGAAAAATGGTTAGCGAGGCCAGAAAAATGGTGCGAGGTGGGTAGCGCAAAACCAGAACGGTTAACCCGATAATGATTATTTTTAAGGTGATTACCCCTAGTGTGGCCAGATGAATCATTAAAATATGCTCCAAAAAAAAGGAGAAATCAAGCAACATGCCTACCGAAACAAAAAAGAAACTGATAAAGATTTCTCTAAACGGCAGAATATTGGCGGTAGCTTGGTGGTTGTAGTCAGATTCTGAAATAATCAACCCGGCAAAAAATGCTCCCAGAGCCAGTGAAAGGCCAATGGCTGAGGTTAGCCAGGCGGTGGCAAAGCAAAGCAAAATAACTGTTAACACGAAAAGTTCTCGGCTCTTGGCTTTAATAACCAGCTTGAAAATTACCGGGACAATATATTTTGACAAAAGAAAGATGGCAATGACTACACCCACTACTTTCACCAGCATCCAAAGCATGGTCATCAATGGGTTTTCCGACTGTCCGGCAAGTATAGGCACCAGCAAAATCATCACCACCACGATGATATCCTGAAAAATGAGAATACCCACCGAAACGCGCCCATGCGGCGAGGTGAGCTCACCTTTTTCTTGAAGCATTTTTAGCACAATTGCTGTGCTACTAAGCGACAGCAAAAAACCCAAAAAAACAGCCGATTGTATCGACATACCAAAAAAATAGGCCAATAGTGCAACCAAACCTACCGTGCCGCTAACTTGCAGCGTACCGCCCAAAAGCACTGTTTTTTTAATGGAGGCCAAACCTTTAAGCGAAAATTCAATACCAATTAAAAACAACAGAAATATAATCCCAATTTCGGCAAGTAATTCTACCTCATGAACAGCTTTTATCAAATTTAATCCATGAGGGCCTACAATGATTCCGGTGATTAAAAATCCCAGAATAACGGGTAATTTGAGTCGTTGAAAGAGCAGTATAATGAATACCGAAAGTCCGAGAATGATAACAATATCCGTTAAAATGGGTATTTCCATAATATCAGTTGTTTATCCTAAAAATAAGGATGTATGTAAAAAGTATTTTTAGTTCAAAAATGCTTTAAGCTAGGGTTTTTCAGGGTGAATACTCATTACGGGTATCGGCGAATGGTTTACCATTTGAAGGGCATAAGGGCCGAGTAGTAAATTTGAGATAGAAATTTCCTGTTCAGTCATTATGGCAATCAGGTTAGCTTTAATATTTTCGGCATATTTTAATGTTTCGTCGGTTATGTTATCGGCTTCTATATAAGCCACTTTATACCGAATATCGTTTTCTTTCAGGTATTCCTCAGCTTGTGATATATAGTTTTTTATCCTGTAACGAATGTCATCGGCTTGGGTTGTATACAATCCGACCAAGTGAATTTCAGAGTTGAAATATTTGGCCAAAAGTGCTGCCATAGGTAACTTTTCGCGGGTACAAGTTGTGCTGTCCATAGGCACCACAATACGTTTTAGTTCAGTATTTACGTCGATACCACCGCGTATAGTAATAATTGGTATTTTACTGCTGCTCACAATACGGTTGGCATTACTACCAATCCAGAACTCTTCAAAACCAGACGATCCGTGTGTTCCAATAACAATTAAAAAGGCCTTTACTTCTTCGGCAGCGTGGCAAATTTCACGGTACACTTTTCCTTTACGTAGTACGAAGTCAATTTTTTGTTCGCCTAAATGAAATCGATACTGTTTTACAAGTTCGTTGAACCTTTCGGTGGCCTCAGCGACTACATTATCGGGTTCAGTTGAGAAAATTTCTTTTGAATAATCAAGGTGGTTTACCCAAACCATCCTAACTCCAGCTTTGGCATTTCTAGCTATGCTTATGGCGTGCTCGAGGGCGTTTATGGAACAGTCGGAGAAATCGATACCCACTACAAT
>CAYWNI010000392.1:0-2873 GCA_964459525.1 uncultured Lentimicrobiaceae bacterium
TTGATGTAATAGAGGTTACTGATCGTGAAACCGGATATTTGCGCACCAGCTGGGTTGTGCAAACGTTTCAGCAAAATACCATACGTACACGTATGATTGTGAAGCTGGGCAACACAGATCCACTGACATACAAAATCAAATTGGTAAGCGAAGAATCAAGAAACCCCGGAACGAGTGTAAAAAGTGATGAGCTTTACCGCGAATGGGATCGGGTTTTACGCAAATACAGCAATGTTATTGACGAGTTGCAAAGCCGATTAAAATAATCGACACAACACATTGATGATGAAATTAAAGCCGAAAGCAGTAGCTCTCGGCTTTTTTATTGTTCATCGGGCTCACTTTCTTTTTTCCTTCGCCCCGACTTCTTTAGGGCATCATTCAAAAGATATTCAATTTGCCCGTTAACGCTGCGAAATTCATCCTGGGCCCACTTTTCAATGGCCGACATCATTTCCGGATTTAATCGCAGTACAAAAGGCTTCTTTTTACTCATTATTTACCTCCATTAATTTTTTCATGGCATGTGTTACAGCATCAGGCCGTTGAGTACCAAACAAAATTCGCTTCTTTGATGTTAAAACAAGCTGTAAACCTTCGTTTCCATGCACATTGTATGCATCTCCTGTTTTGGAATTTCCTTTTCGAACTCCCCAACCACCAAATTCTCTAATAGGTTTGTATGTCCTTACTTCATGTGAAACAATCTGGGCAGGAGTTATATGTCGCTCTTTCGCGAAAAAAGGCCAAAACTGATACGAAATTCCTTTATCCGTAATTTCAACATGTAAGTATGAACCAAAAAGGAGCCAACCCGAAATAACAAGAATGAAAATCACAAGAATTCCGGTTGTCACCAACCCTGCATCCGACATGGGTTTGCTGCCAAACGGCAAACCCAAAACAAGCTGCCTATAAAAACCATAGCCAAAAACTGCCAGCACACCCACATAAATCAATCCCATGCTAATAATTAAGCTGGGCGATCTAAATCGCTGTGTTTCTTCAAAATATTTTCGTGTCATCAGCAAATATTTAGTGATGCAGCGTGCCAGTGTTCACAACAGGCGAAACATCCTTATCGGAACAAAGAACCACCATTAAATTACTAACCATAGCGGCTTTACGCTCATCGTCTAACTCAATGATGTTTTTCTTTGAAAGCGCATCCAGCGCCAGCTCAACCATACCCACTGCACCTTCCACAATTTTGATACGTGCAGCTACAATGGCCGTGGCCTGCTGACGTTTGAGCATCGCACCGGCAATTTCCTGAGCGTAGGCAATGTAATTTATACGTGCTTCAATAACTTTGATACCAGCAATACTTAACCTTTCGGTGATTTCCTCTTCAAGCATTTGATTAACCTCTTCTCCCCCACTTCGCAGGGTAATTTCGGCCTCTTCATCTTCAAAATTATCGTAAGGAAAATGTCCTGCCAGCTTGCGCACTGCTGCTTCACTTTGAATATTCACAAAGTGTACATAATCGTCAACATCAAAAGCGGCTTTGAAGGTGTTGTCAACCTTCCAAACCATAACCACACCAATCATAATCGGGTTTCCGATTTTGTCGTTTACTTTAATGGGCTCACTATCAAGGTTACGAGCACGCAGCGAAATCCGTTTTCTGGTAAAAAATGGATTTACCCATGCAAAACCATTGCGCTTAATGGTACCTCGGTAAGCACCAAATAAAATAAGCACACTCGACTCGTTTGGGTTGACAATCATAAAACCTGGCACTAAAAACAATCCTATGGCAATAAATCCAAAAAACCAAAAGGCTTTAATTAGGATTAACCCCAGCACGGGAGGCACAACCAGTAAAAACAAAACCAAAAGCATAACATAGCCTGAGGCAGGGACAAATTCTTTTTCAGCTTTCATAGCAGTTTATTTATATTAATATGATATTAAAATGATATTACAAATATATAACTTTTCATTACTAAAAGTCAATTAAAACAAAAAATAAAATCTACTGTTCTGAAGTCGTATATTGCATATCGCTTCAAATAAAGTCATGTATTCATCATAGTCGCACATTCAAAAGGGCTTTGATCTTAATTTTTCATGCGGCTTTAAATAATTCTGAATATCTTTGCCCACTAAATTCAAACAACGGAATAATGAATAAAAATTCCCTGATCGGGTTTCTACTTATTGGTGTCATCATGATTGGTTACACCTATTGGTTTACACCCTCAGCTGCAGAACTCACAAAAAAACAAAATACAGCCGATTCGCTTGTTCGCGTGCAGCAAAAACGACTGGAGGCTGAGCAGGCCAAATTAACTCAGATGCAAGAGCAAGCTACACCTCAACAGCCATCAGAGGAAATAATGGAGTCGCTCGACAACAATTACCAGGATCTTCGCGACAAATACGCAGAATTTGCTGGGGCAGCTAAAGGCGACAATGCCAATACAGTTCTTGAAAACGAACTAGTTAAAATAGAAATTTCAAATAAGGGAGGATACATAACCACAGTTGAATTAAAGGACTACAAAACCTACGACTCGCTGCCCCTTATATTATTGGATCCTGAAACCACACGCTTTGCCTTGTCGTTTTTTGCCAAAAATCGACTTGTGAACACCGAAGACCTGTATTTCACACCTTCAACTACCGAAAGTCATTTAAGTGTTACTGGCGACAACGTTCTTACATTTAGCATGCGGCTTTACACCGACCTACCTTCAGGAGAAAAAAATACAAATGCATATATCGAATACCTCTATACCCTTTCGGGAAACAACTACATGTTCGATTTTGACATCAACTTTGTTGGTCTTGGCGATCTGGTTTCTGCCAACAAACGATAAATTTGTTTAAAATGTTATTCCGAATAACTAAAAAAGCAATTTACG
>CAYWNI010000393.1:0-2869 GCA_964459525.1 uncultured Lentimicrobiaceae bacterium
TGCTCATGCAAAACGGATGGCTTGTAAATGGAACCGACTTTCCGATTGAAGACATTAACCCGCTCTACACCTATTATGCTGCCATTGCCAGAAAACATCTCGATGGAACTCCTGAAACGGGTTTTCAGATGGAAAATGCGCTATCACGTGAAGCGGCTTTGTATTCAATTACGCTATGGCCTGCAAAAGGTAGCTTTGATGAAAACGAAAAAGGAAGTATTGAGCCTGGAAAAGCAGCAGATTTTGTTTTGCTAAATAACGATATTATGACAAGCCCCGAGAGCAAAATCCCTGAAACCAAAGTAACTGGTGTTTGGATTAATGGTGAAAAGATGTAAGGTTCACCAAGATCTTTCAAATTTCAATTTGCTTCTTTTAAACTTGTTTAAACGATGTAGAGTCATCTAGTTGAGGCTTCGTCTGTATTCGTTCGGACTCATGGTTGTTTTCTTCTTAAAAATTTTGCTAAAGTATTGTGGATATTCAAACCCCAGATCATAGGCTATTTCACTGGCACTGTCTTTTGAGCTAAGTAGTTTATATTTAGCTCTTTCAATAATAAATTTGTGAATATGATCCTGTGTCCCTTGTCCTGTTTCTTTACGCAATAAATCGCTTAAGTATTTAGGCGACATGTTCATCGCATTACCACAATATTGTACTGTCGGGATCCCCAGTTTGTGCTGTTGGTTAGAGTTGTAATAATTTTTTAAAAGTTGCTCAAAATTGCTAACGTAGTCTTGATTAAGATTGGTTCGCGTGTAGAATTGACGGTCGTAAAAGCGCACACAATAGTTGAGCAGTAACTCTAAGTTTGAGATAATTATTGTTTGACTGTGCGCATCGATGTTAATACTGTATTCCTGCTTAATTTTGTGCACTATTTGTGTGATAATTTTCCTTTCTTCGTCTGATAAGTGCAGTGCTTCGTTAGAGGCATAGGAGAAAAAGGAAAGGCCATCAATTTTTTTACCCAACTCCGATTTGCGTATCAAATCAGGATGAAACATCAACGACCAACCAGTATCTTCTTTTACCGCTTCCTTTTTTTTAAATTCGAGTACTTGATTAGGAGCAGTAAAAACCATCGTGCCTTCCTGGTAATCGTAAGTATTTCTGCCGTAGTTAACTATGGTAAACGGACAATTGTCTTTCAGACTAATTTGGTATAAACCCAATGCGTATCTAATATTGTCAACTTCAATATTCTCCAGCACTTTTCCAACCTCTAAAACAGAAATTAAAGGATGTTTGGGCTTTTCTAATCCTAAAAATTCATGTGTTGCAGAGATTGTGTTTAGCTTTATTATTTCTTTCATATCGCCAGTGTTAACTTAAGGTCTCAGCCAAATTACCAGAATTACTTGAACTGGCTCATTATTATTTTGTCATATAATTTATCCCCAAACCAACTGCGTATTGCAATGGCTGGTTTTGCCATATAACCTTTTACATATCTTATTTTAGGCTTTTTGGCAGTAGCCGCTTTTGCAATTACTTTTCCTAATACGTCAACATGGGTTAAACTGTTGTTTGAATACATTTTATGCATGCCATCTGCTACCTTATTGGCAAATGCAGCATAAACACCTTTGTTTGAGTTTTTTTTCAAATTATCGGCGGCAATAGTTCCCCAAGGTGTTTTTATACCCCCCGGTTCTACAACAACTACGTCAATTCCAAACTCTTTCACCTCCAATCGTAAGCAATCGCTCCATCCTTCTAAAGCGTGTTTTGTAGCATGATACCAAGCTCCAAGCGGGGTGTAAATTTTTCCGCCCATCGAAGAAATATTTACAATTCGTCCGTATTTGTGTTTCCTCATGCTTGGCAGAACCAACTGTGTAATCCTTGCCAACCCAAACAGGTTTACGTCAAATTGCCTTTTTGCTTCTTCTATTGACACATCTTCTACCGAGCCATACGAACCGTAGCCGGCGTTATTAATTAGTATGTCAATTCTTCCTTCCTTTTTAATAATGTCATTAATGCACTTTACAATTGACTCATCTTTAGTTAAATCTAACGAGATAATTTGCATTCCCTTTTCTGCCAGATCTTGCATTTCGTCCAAACGTCTTGCTGCACCATACACAATATATCCTTGATTGTGAAGCATATTAGCGGTTGATTTTCCCATTCCTGAAGACGCTCCAGTTATTAAGGCTACTTTTTTCATCGTTTTAAATTTTAAAATTTAGAAAAGCAAAATTACAACGGGTAAAAAACACCAGAGGATAGTTTTTGCCAATTCTTGTATGCATATTGCCGACTTGCGGGTTGATATGCGCCTCCCATATAATTTACACTATGTAATGAATGATTTATGGAAATTACAGCCCATAACTACACCCATTGTTTAAGCCGAATTTCTGCTCGCATTTATATTTCCGTATAACGACCGTTGAACTATTTTTTCGTAGTCGTTTTTGAGTTGAGCATTTTGCTCTATTTTTTGTAAAGCATATTGCTGGATGACGAGCAATGGCAGCACTATTTGCTCTCTTATCTCAATCGATTTTTTTGTGATGATTTCTTCTTCCATCATCGTTGAGTACCCAGATATGAGCAGGGTCATTTCTTTAGAAAGCCTGAACTCATCGTGTAGTATATTCCAGAACTCTTTGTATTCAGGGTCTTTTGAAATATATTCGGTTAATTCAAAATAGCATTTGGATAGCGACATCATGCTGTTAAGGATTAGGGCTTTGAAAAATGGAACGTCCTTAAACAACATCTGTAATTCATCGAGTTTGCCTTCATTTACCAAGGTTTGCAATGCGGTTCCCACACCAAAATAACCCGGAACATTTTGTTTAAGCTGACTCCACGAGCCCACAAATGGAATTGCTCTTAAATCTTTTAGCTC
>CAYWNI010000394.1:0-2864 GCA_964459525.1 uncultured Lentimicrobiaceae bacterium
ACAATGCCAGGAACTGGTTTCACAAAATTGGCGTACATCGACAAGTGAATCAAGAAAAAGAGCAAGATGAATGAGATCAGCTTTTTTGACCTCAGATTGACAAGAGCGATGTATAGAATACCCAAATAAAGGATGACCGAGAGAATTACCCAAATGTTATCAAACCCAACCACCGGAATCATATCAAAACCATAGTAATACAACAGCGGAAAAGGGATAACCAAAAGTTTGACATAAAATCCCAATCCGTAAAACCCTGTGGCCAAGCGGGTAAATAAGTTTTCCTCAAAAATAAGTGGGTTTTCCATCAAAGCGTATGTGCGGCTGGTGGCGGGCAAAAACGCCATGCGTGCACCAAAAAACAAAATCAGCAAAGCAGTTGAAATGCCAATAAATGCCCAAAGTTTTTTTGGTTTTATGTCAGTAAAAAAATACAGAACCAACGGAAAAACGGCCAACTGAACAACTGCAGTTTCTTTCGACATCAGCGCTAGCAGATAATACAATAAACCAACGACCAATGAACGCAGTCGCTCACCATCAACCCATTTTATAAACTGCCAAATAGCCAGAAAAGAAAACAAGAAATGCAGTAACATATCCCGGTTTTTTATACTGGCCACAACCTCGGTATGGGTAGGGTGAGCTAAAAAAAGTAATACAACCAAAAACGGAAACCAGGGATTGTAGTCGCGCAAAATCCGGTTAAGCACTTTAAATAAAACCAGAAGTCCCAAAATATACAGTAGTAAATTGATAAAATGACTAATGTAGGGATTATAAGGACTGTTTGCTGTAAACTGATATTCGATGGCAAAAGTAGCCCGCGTAAGTGCCCGGTAGCCGTATGCCTGATCGCCATCATCAGAATAAAGTGTAGTAAATATTTCAGGTAAAGCCTTTATGCCCTGCACATTTTGCTCGTTGGAGATGTTGATATAATTATCGTCGAGCGAAAAATAATTAAAGATGCTGTTGTAGTAAAATATAGCTGCAAGCAGCACGGTAAGAGCGATAAAATAGGTATGTTGTCGTTTTGTCGGCAACGGACTAACCAAATTATTATTTGTCTTTTTCTTATTTTGCATTGGTCATTTTTTTAAAGAATTCGTGCCGCAAAGTTGGCTATGGCTGCGCAGGTTATATCAGCGGCTTCCAGAAAGCCCATATGGCCTATATCGCCAAGGATAATGGCTTCGCTATGTCGCGGCATTTGTAATTGAGAAACAATCTTATCCATCGGTATTCTGGAATCTTCTTTACCAACAATAAAAAGCACCGGGATAGTCAATTCTTCCAGCAAAGGTTGTCGATCGTGCCGCAAGGCCATTCCCGCCAGCGAGGCTATTACCGACTCAGCCGTAATTGATTCGGAGCGTTGCTGCAATTCTTTTATTTCAAGTTTGAATTTCTGAACATTATTTTCAGCAAACAACAACGGAATAAAAGAAGATATGAATTGCTTTTTGTTTTTCTTAACAATATCTATTGTCCTGTACCTGTTTGTTTTAGCCTCTTTGGTATCGGCGGCGGCATGCGAATGAAAAAACACAAGGCCTGAAAGTTTTTCAGCATACAATGCAGCAAACTCAATGGCCACATATCCACCCATCGAATGACCAACGAGCAGACAATGCTCAACATTCTCAGCTTCTAACACCTGATTTACAGCCGAAGCCATCAACGACATTTTATGTAATTCACCCAAGATTTCCGACTGCCCGAATCCCGGCAAATCAATGGTAATCACTTGATAAGTGGCACTTAACGATTGGGAAAAAGCATCCCAGATGTGGCGGTCTTCGAGAAAACCATGCAAAAACACAATTGTTTTTCCCTTACCCGAAACCTGATAAGCAATCTTCCTGTCCTGAAATACAATATGCCGCTCCATGAATTCTAATTTTCGACAAAGATAACTGGAATTCTATGAAGCTTGAGATAAAATATTCCTGCAAAAACCTACTTTTGTGCTCTCAAAACAACATGTTCAATATGCATCATTTTTTAAAAAACAATCCTGACCCAATAATTAATAACGCTACTACTTACATTGAAGTAGTCCAAAAAAGAACCATTGAGTTGCCAGATCTTGTAATTTACAGGTTTTTAGAAAATGGAATTGATGAGTCAGAAAGTCTTACTTACTCCGAATTGGAATGCAAAGGAAAAGCAGTGGGAGCAGCTTTGCAAGAGAAAGGAAAAAAAGGCGATCGGGTGTTGATGTTGTTTCCTGCAGGACTATCCTACGTTGCTTCACTTTTTGGCTGTATGTACAGCGGATTCGTTGCTGTACCTGCATATCCTCCACGCAGAAACAGAGGTGTCAATCGATTGTTATCAATTATTGCTGATGCAGAAGCCAATTTATGTTTGGTAACCCGTCAAATTTATGATGATATAGAACGGAATTTTGCCAACGAACCCCTCTTGCAAAATATGCAATGGATTATAAGTGATGAGATAGATAACCAGAAAGCCTCCGCTTTTACGCCAACTGAAATTTACCCCGAAGATATTGCCTTTTTACAATACACTTCGGGTTCCACTGGGCAGCCAAAAGGTGTAATGATAACACAACTAAACCTGCTTTATAATTGCGAAAGTATTCGAAGAATTTTTAAACTAAATAGTCTGTCTATTGGCGTAAGTTGGCTTCCTGTTTTTCACGACATGGGGCTTATTGGCGGTATATTAATATATGCCTATTTGGGTGCTGTTAACATTGGCATTCCCCCAACATCCTTCCTGAGAACACCTTTAAACTGGCTCAAAGCCATCGACAAATACAAGGGTACGATTGGAGGTGGCCCAAATTTTTCATTCAACCACTGCGTTAGCAAAATCTCTGAATTAGAATTAAC
>CAYWNI010000395.1:0-2864 GCA_964459525.1 uncultured Lentimicrobiaceae bacterium
CAGCACAGCAACACTTCAGCACTCTTGCTTTGCCATCATTTCGTGCTTTCACCCATCACAGTATGGCAAAAGCACGTTTCAAAACAAACCTAAACGGGTGGTGAGTGCGGCAAGGGCTACAATGCCGCACCCACCCAAATTACCGCTGTAGCCATGCTGTAATAGCACGGCCATTCACCATCACAGTCTAAAACAAAATCCTTTCATCACTTCTTCTTACCGCCACATGGTCTTGCCTGACAAGGCTCAATCCTTCACCTTGTCGGCCAGCCCAAGCGGCATCACTTTTGAATTTGAAGACCGTTTCCCTAAAACATCTCCCAACTTTTTGCACAGTAGCATTTCCGTGAACTCCAATGCTACCGTCCGGCAAAACCCCGTTTCAAAACAAACACAAACAGGTGGTGAGTACGGCAAGAGCTACAATGCCGCACCCACCCAAATTACCGCTGTAGCCCTGCTGAAATAGCACGGCCATTCACCATCACAGTCTAAAACAAAATCTTTTCATATCTTCTTCTTACCGCCACATGGTCTTGCCTGACAAGGCTCAATCCTTCACCTTGTCAGCCAGTCCAAGCGGCATCACCTTTGACTTTGAAGACCGCTTCCCTAAAACATCTCCCGACTTTTTGCACAGTAGCATTTCCGTAAACTCCAATGCTACCGTCCGGCAAAACTCCCTTTCAAAACAAAATCCAAACAGGCGGTGAGTACGGCAAGGGCTACAATGCCGCACCCACCTTGTCCCCGTCCCCTCACCCCCGATAAACCAACTTCTCAATCCGACTCACACTCCACCCATACTGCCAACTCAACAACTGTTTGACATCCTTATACTTGTAACCCTGCCGAGCCATTTCCATGTACTCATGTTTAATCAGAACCCGTTTCAAGTCATCTTCACCCACCATCCCAATTTTAACCGAATCCAACACGTCAACTCCCAACTTGTTCTGAAGCTCCTCAACCAACCACATCACCCTTAAATCAGCTCCGCTCATTTCAATGTCAGGGCATTGTTTTTGACTATTATTCGCCTCGGCCTGATTCATGTAAAATTGTCCCTTAAGCTGATACAACGCTCGCTTCACGTCGATCAGCCGCTCAATGGGTTCATCGTACATGGCCAGCAGACGTACATGCTCACTGATCTTTTCCAGCAGTTCCAGAAATGAATTCTTTATAAGCTCCTCTGATTGATTAATCTGTTTTGATTTCATGGGTTTTTGCACAAAATTACGTATCATTTGGAAATTTTACAACTCTATCAATCAATTATCTATGATTATATATCTCTAAACTAGTTGAGGTATATACATTTGTCGTGTTAACATTTTATTTCACCATGGAGGAATTCAATTCATCGTTTAAGTTCTTTTTCGGACTTCTTAATCTGTCATCGTTTTCGGGGTTGACCCTAAGCTCAAAAACACGCACACATCTAAAGGTTGTTCCTTTTGTTTTTTGTTATGCAATTTGCGCCTGTTTTTCTTCTGCTTTTGCTGGTTTTTACTCCGCACTTTGTCCGTACCAAGTCCGTACCAAGGCCTCTTAAACTAATTATTCACTCTTTAAACTTATTGTTATGGCAATAGTTCAAAATCCCATTACCGGAAGAACGCGAAAAGCGTTCGGGACTGCGGTTTTTTCCAAGTCCTATGGTAACAACACCATGCGCACGAAAGCACTGGATGTCAAAAATCCTAAAACTGCTGGACAGATGCGCCAACGTGGTAAATTCGCTACTATCGTCGATCTTGTCAGGCAGGTGCTTCCGCTTGTCAACTCGGTGTATGCTGGCCTCTTAACCGCCATGTCTCCGTTCAACAAAATCACCAGTCTTAACCTCAAAAACGCCTTTGTGGGTGACCCTCCTGAGTTGGATCACTCTTTGGTGGTGCTGTGTGATCTCGTTGGTAGTACGGTCGAGAATGTGACCTTAACCCCTCAGGCTGATCAGGTGATGGATATCGCCTGGAATCCCGGGACTACAAATGCCGATGAATTGGCTAGCTTGATCTCGCTGGTGTTCTTTAACACCGATACCAACAAAGCCATGATCTTCGAAGATGTGGCTGCACGTAGTGTTGGCGCAGCTTCTGTCACGTTTCCTGTTGATTGGGTTGGGTCTCCGGTTGTATTGCATGTGGTAACTACCGATGCTGCTCTTGTAAAAGCTGGAAAGCCTGGCAAGATAGTGAAGTTCAAAGCGGGTGCTGATTTGACTAAAATCGTTTTATAGTTCTGCTTTTTTTCCTCTAGTCTCCGGGGGGGTCCCCGGGGACTTTTTTTAAATCTTTTTCAATGTGTACTAAACCAACCAAAAAGAATGGCTTCTTTGAAGATGCCTTAGGCAACAAAAGTTCCACGAGGCTCAAAACGTTTCTTGCAGCCATAACGGCCATGGCAATCGCCTTGTCAAGTATTTTTATTCGAGAGTTAAGTGTTGCAGAAAGTTTGCCCATAATCATCGCTTTGCTGGCCTTTTCTTCGGGTGAAAAAGCCTTTCAATCTTACCTTGAATCAAAATCTAAATCTTCCAACCATGAGTAACCAGGAATCTACCTTCATCAAATGGTTTGGCAGCATCGCCACCTCACTTATCATTGCCTCCATCATTGGGCTTGTCGGCATGTACCATGCCTCCGGCATCGTATCAGAAAAAGTGCAAACCAACCAACAAAAGATCGTTGAGCTGCAAAGCTTCCACGAAAAAGACGTGGAGCTCATACGTACCACCATCAAAGAAATTAAATCAGACCAAAAAGTCATCATGACCGACATCAAACAAATTCTAAAAGAAGTCAAATAACTTCCTCTTAACTTTAGGTACATGTAACTTTTCATTTTTCATTTTTCCC
>CAYWNI010000396.1:0-2852 GCA_964459525.1 uncultured Lentimicrobiaceae bacterium
GGGAGATGTCCCATCCTTTAGCTTCTTTGTCCGTTTAATGTAAAACAAGACAATAAATGTTGCTCTTTCCATAGCTCTAATTTTATGTTACAAAAATATTTGATTAGAGCAAAGTAGTTCTGTGCAATAAACTGTATAACAGTGCATAACACTCAACTCAGGTGGACTAAATACCAAAATAAATAAGTCCACCTACTAGTCCACCGGTATTTTGCTTTGATATGCGTTTTGTTATCCTACCCCCAAAACAAAAACCACCATAAAATCAGTGTTTTACGGTGGTTTTCTTTGATTTGCTATGCTAGCTGGCGGAGAGTAAGGGATTCGAACCCTTGGACCGCTTGCGCGGTCAACGGTTTTCGAGACCGCCCCATTCGACCACTCTGGCAACTCTCCGTTGGCAAAATTAAACTTTTCTGCAATCCTCCATGCAGCCTATGACTGAATTCTTGGTTTTTTATTCGGCAAACACGAAAAAGCACCGACCAAAGTGGTTAGAAAATTGGAGTTTCATTCACTAACTTCCTTTCTTCCATGCATCCCATACCTTTGCCAATCCACCCAAAGATGTTTCACGGTACAAGCTGGGCAAATCTTTTCCCGTTTGGTTCATGGCCTCTACCACTTGGTCAAACATCACAAAATGACGACCATCGGAGTTGCTGGCGTACAAAGAAGCGTCGACAGCCTGCTGTGCACCAAAGGCATTGCGCTCAATGCAGGGAATTTGTACCAAGCCCCCAATAGGATCACAAGTCAAGCCCAAATGGTGTTCCAAACTTGCCGAAGCAGCATATTCAATTTGATGGGGTGAAGCTCCTGAAAGTTGAGCGGCAGCGGCGGCAGCCATGCTACTGGCGGTACCCACTTCCCCCTGACACCCAACCTCTGCACCCGATATCGAAGCATTGGTTTTAACCAAGTTACCGATTAGTCCAGCCGTGGCAATAGCCCTTAAAATAAAATTTTCGTTCACATTGTAATTTTTGTGAAATAGATACAAAACAGCCGGTAGTATGCCACACGATCCGCAAGTTGGGGCTGTAACAACAATTCCTCCTCCTGAGTTTTCCTCAGAAACGGCCAAAGCATAGGCAAAAAGAAAACTGTTATCACGAATAAAATTGTTTTGCATACGTGCCTTAAAATAATAAGATGCCGACTTACGCTGTACGGTTAGTCCGCCAGGAAGCACGCCTTCGGTATTAAGTCCACGCTTTATGGCCTTTTTCATCGTTACCCAAACCTCTTTTAGGTATTCCATTAAATCAGGCTCTTCGTGACGAAGAACATACTCCCAAAAAGTACCACCTTCCTTGCTGATGTGGTCAAGGATTTCGGCCATAGTGGTATGCGGATAAACATTTTTTGGCGATATTGCTTGTTCTTTTTCTCGGATTTCGCCACCACCAACGCTGTATATTTCCCAACTATCAATTATATTGTCCTCAACATCAAAGGCTTCGAACAACATGCCATTTGGATGAAAAGGGAGTGCTTCGAGCGGATGCCAAACTATTTCAACCTGATGGCTCATGGCTTCAGCAATGGCAATATCGGTAAGGTGGCCGCGCCCGGTAAGTGCTAAACTACCATACAAATGGGCTTTAAAAAGGCGAGCTGTTTTGTTCTTTTCGTAAAACAAAGCTGCAGCCCGACTAGGCCCCATGGTATGACTGCTACTCGGGCCGTATCCTATTTTAAAAATACTTTTAATCGACTCCATAATTCTGTTGTTAAAAAAAATGTCAATATCCTAAAAACTCATCAAAAAGCAGCTGAACGTAGGCGCGACCTTGTTTCTCAAGTGTATCTCGCTTTGCAACATCACCACCAGCCTGATAAAACTTTTCATGCTGTAAGTTATATACCACAAACCCTTCAGGCGTTTTCCAGCCAAATCCATCATTCAAATCAAAATAGGTAAACTGCGGCGAATAGGGATTGAACATGTTCTTACTCCAAAAAAACGCCTTCGACGACAGCCCCAACTGATGCAACAAAGTAGCTGTAATGTCGGCGTTACAGAAAATACGATCGTCCTGCTTCCCTTTTACACTGTCAGAGAGTGCGCCGCCGAGCAACAAAAATGGAATTTTGTGGTATTCAAAACTTTGCAAAGGATAGTTGTTGTATGAATTATGAGAATGGTCGGCCACTACAATGAACAAAGTGTTTTGATACCAAGATTGCTTTTTCGCTTTTTCGAAAAACATGCCAACCGCCGAATCCGTGTAATGTGCTGAATTCACAAACTCTCTTTCAAGGTCAACAAAGTCAATTGCCCTCTCGCCGGGCTGATCATAAGGAGAGTGCGAGCTGAGCGTGAAGACCGTTGAAAAAAACGGTTGCGGTAAGGTGTTTAACTCCTCAGCAAAATAGGTTAACATATCAACATCGTGCAAACCCAGCTTGCCTCTAGGCACTTCAGTTGAAATGTCTTTCCCCTCAATTATTTCATCGAAATGATTTGCCGCCAAATAGCTCTTGATGTTACCGTAATTTAGCTGACCTCCAAAATAAAACGAACTGTGATAACCGATGGGTTTTAGATGTGAGATAAGACTAGGTACAGAAGCGTATTTATCAGGATAATTGGTCAGTGTAACAACGGGCAAGGCTGGTAATCCGGCAAAAATTCCGGCCATGGCTTGCTGCGAACGGTTTCCTGTTGCATAGAAGTTTGTAAACAAAAGGCCTTCTTTTTCCAAAGCATGGATTTGAGGCGTAATTCCGGCCAGACCGCCTAACGACTTAAACAAGTCGCCAGAAAAGCTTTCTAACAGAAGAATTACAATATTGGGTCGGGCTTGATTAATCACCTCGATTGTTGTGTCTTTTTCAACCTGATA
>CAYWNI010000397.1:0-2838 GCA_964459525.1 uncultured Lentimicrobiaceae bacterium
TTTTCGCGGATTATTTCGCGGGAGTTGCCTTGGGCGTATTGTGGGGTGCTTCCAACGGTCATGTTTATGGCATCAACAAGCGAAGGAGTATCTAAAATGCGTTGGGTGTCAACTGGATTAAAAACCAGTTCAGGTTTGGCCGTTTCGCCAAACATGCCAAAGCCAGGTACGACTGTAGGTTTATTGAAAAGGCCAGATTTATGGTTGTTATCTGTAACGGTGGCCTTATATTTTTTACCATCATCTGCCAATATATCAGCGCTATTACCATCGGCAAGTGCTGGAAGCGGTTCGGTGGCAATGGCAGCGATTTGAATGGCACCAAGGGCGCCAACAATAATTGCTAAAGCAATACCTAAAGGGGGTGGCATGGTGCCCAAAGCACCAGTAACAGCCACGGCAGTATTGACAATGGCACCCATGATGGCAAGTGATTTAGCGCGTTTAGCCTGATCATGCTCTAATTTACGTTTCTTTTTATCAAGTTTTTCGTCTAGATCAGCAATAGTGGCGTTATATAGGTCTTGAGAAATTTTACCACTATTAAGGCGATACTCAAGGGCTTGTTTTTTCTTGTTATTTGCTTTCTCAAAATCCTGTAGTTGTTTATTTTCCGCATTGGAGATAATGCGGTTAATATCAGAAAAGGTATTTATAGCCAATTGGCCAATGGCTGCAATTTTATCTTCAAGTTCTGAATCTTCATCTAGCCCGAACATAAACTTCCAAAATTTACCTTTAGAAGCATCAGCTTCCTCATCCTCACTATCGGAAAGTTCAAGCTTTAATTGAGCCAGGGCAAGTTTAATTTGTTCATATTTAAAAATAAGCGCATCACGATCTTCATCAGAAAGCATTGAATCCTCGACAGACATATTTAAGTTTGCGTTAAGCAAATTAGATAATATGGTTAAGTGATCAATTTTAAGCTGAACTTCGGCATCGTTTTGTGATTTAATGAGTGCCTTACGTTGGTCAGCCGTACCAGCAAACAGTCTTAATTCATCAGCTTGTGTTGCCTGAAGTTTCATTAACTCAATATCATGCCCTTGCTGTATATCCTCTAAATTATTATCGCGAGCCTCTTTAAATTTAGTATGTTTTACTTTGGCAGCCTTTTCCTCAATATCAAGAATATTATCGATATGTATAACAGTAATTGCTTCAAGGGCTTCCAATTGATCTTCAGTAAGATTTTCAACAGCGATGCCATATAAGCCTGCTTTTTTAAGGCGTTCATCGTTAGCAAAATCTTCTTGTTCAAGTAAAGATTTGCTTGAAGCGATTATTTTTTGTTGGTATTCCAATTGTTTTTCTAACTCTTTTTCCGTGTTATTATCAGTTTTAGTAACCTTTTCAGATTTTCCAAGATCCTCGATGGCTTTAAGTTCAGCTTTCTTTTTATCGATAAATAATTGAGATGTTTTGATGGCTTCAAGATCGGTGGCATTAAGTTTTTGTCGGGCTTCTTCTAAACGCGAAATTTCTTCTTTAAGCTCTTTTATCGAAGTGAATTCTTCAATTTTAGGTGGCGGCATGGGAGGAGGCAAAGGTGGTCCCGGATAAGCACCTTTATTGCTTTGTTTATCCATTACTTTGTCGTACATGGTTTGGTAAGCTGCAAAAGCAGTATTAAACTCGTTTTGTGCTTCTGTCTCCTCGCGTCTGATTTTTAATATGTCTTTCGATTTATAATATACATCAGAATAATTCTGGCTCGTTGTAGTCATAACACCTCCTGATTCGACAGCGAGATCCAATAACTGTTTCGACTTTTCTACAATATCAATATTGCTTAAAAGAATTTCACCGGCTTTTTTTGCTGATATTTCATCCTCTTCTGCTATTTGCTCTTTTAGCTTAACCAAGGTATATCCTAAATCAGTCTCACGAGCAATACGTCTACCCATTAATTCACCGTATTCCTCACGTTGTTTTTGTAAAGCGTCTTCTGAATCTTGTAGGGCAATTTTTTTTATTAATTCTTCATTGTATCTGGCTAAATTTTCTTGAAGCTGGACGATGCTTATGTTTTCTGCATTAATTCCAGCAACGATATCCGGGTTATTTTCTTTGAGTTGGTTATATATGGTATTCCTACGCTCAGCTGTTGTATTGGCACTGGTCATTTCAACGGCCAAAGCATTAACACTTCTTCCTTCATTTTCCATTTTTTCGGCTGCGCTTACGCTAAAATAGCCAACAATATCTTCCTTCATTTGTCGCCACCAGCGCGAAACACCCTTTTGCATCCTGAGTAATTCGTTTCCGCTTTGTGTATAGGCTGTTTGCGCATCCGCCGATTTCTTCTGGATGAGTTCGAGTGTGGCCATAGCTTCGGCCTGCGCTTTAGTTACACCAACGCCTTCGAGTTTTATTTTTACCAAATCGGTAAATTCCTTGCTATCCTTGCGGATGGCAATACCGAGGGTTTTAAGTTGTTCGTTTTCGCCCAACATGGCTTTTGTAAGTATGTTCGATACCTGAGCAGCTCCAAACCGTCCGCCTGTCCATTCGTCTAACGCTCCGGCCATGCCTTGCAGCTCAGTCGACATTTTGGCGGCAGCATCGCGGGTAAAATCCAACGGTATTAAAAGGTCGGCAGTTCCGGCAGCAGCAGCCACAAACTCCTTATTTGTAACACCCATGGCTTTGCTAAGCACTTTTGCTTGTGCTTCCACATAGCCCAACGAATCGCCAAATACGATGGTAGCACGGCGGTTATCGCCTTCGAGCTGAATGGCTAAGCCAAATAATTCTTTTCCAAACTCTACAATTTTGGCGGTAACTGCGGCAATACCAAGCGCTGGAAGTAAGTTTTTAAACTGGCCAAACATG
>CAYWNI010000398.1:0-2835 GCA_964459525.1 uncultured Lentimicrobiaceae bacterium
CGGCAGTTTCAATCATAACAATGGCTTTGGCAACTCCCTTGGAGTGAAAAACTACTTCTGAAAGTTTGATCCATGCTTGAGCATCACTAGGGTTAAACTTCAACCAAGCAGTATAAACCTTTTCTGCTTTTTCGTATTGATCCAGCAACTTATAAACTTCGCACAGATCGTTAACAAACTCAAAAGTTTCAGATTGCAATTCTATTGCCCTTTCGTAGTAATGAACGGCAGTTAAAAGCTGATCTTGCTTAGCAAAAAGCCTACCCAAGCCCGCCCATGCATCGGCAATGGTATAATCTTCTTCGGTTGCTTTGTTGTAGTACATCATGGCTTTTTTCATGTCGTACAGGTTCTCATAACACTCACCAATATAATAATAGGCCAAGTTGTCTGCATCTTCCTGCTCAAGGCTTAACTCGTAATATTCGATGGCTTTATGATACTGTTCAAGACTACTGTATGAATTGCCGATATTGTAGTTGATAAGAGAGAAATTTTCGTCGATGGCCAGCGCATACTCATAGGCTTGGATGGCCTTTTCGTACATAAGCAAGGCATTGTAAAAAAGCCCAAGGTTAAACCATCCCATCATTGAAAAAGGATCCAGATCAACCAATTCATGCATAAAATCGACACCCTCTTCATATCTGGTAGTTGTGTCGTAGTAATACCCAATTTCGGTAATTAACCCTTCTATTTTAGGATTGATGCGTAGCGCCTGCTGAAGGCTTAGAATAGCATTTGAAATGTCATCAAGGTGCTCGTATTCGAGTGCAATGGTGGCATAAACTTCTTCGGGAGCCTCGACGTAGGGTATTGATTTTTTAAATTCCTCGATGGCCAGGTCATGTTTATTCATCTGGCTGTATATTTCACCCTTCGATAAATAGAATTCGTCTATCGGGATTTCCTGTTTTACTTCAAGCTCACCCAGAAGCTCGATGGCTTCGTAGTATTTTTCAGCATCGGCCAGATAACGGGCTTCT
Source organism: uncultured Lentimicrobiaceae bacterium (assembly GCA_964459525.1). Taxonomy (GTDB): domain Bacteria; phylum Bacteroidota; class Bacteroidia; order Bacteroidales; family F082; genus UBA6244. The sequence goes on from CAYWNI010000398.1 coordinate 987, forward strand.
TTTATCAAGAAAATTGATGTTTCCGGGTATTGACTTTTGGCTTCGTTAATGGCAAGCAAAGCATTGTCCAGATCATCCCGATCCAGAAAATAATCAATAATAGTTTCGTATTCATCTGCATCGAAAAAAACAGATTCGTCGTGTTCCGACAACCGTTTAAACCGATTGATCAGTTCACCTAACTCCTCATCATCCTCAATCCAGTTAAAATCTTCGCCCATGCTACTATATATCATTCAAATAAAACCGCTGCAAAGGTAACAATACCTACCATAAGCGGCTAATGTATAAAAGGAAGCTTATAAAAAAAGTGAGCCGCCCGGCTTTTTATTAACAGCAAAACATAGTTTCATGTTAATAACAAACGTTTACAGCAAGAAACGCAAACCATTGGGCTCTGCTAATCAATTAGGGTAAACAGTCTGTTCCAACGAATTTTACCATCGAGAAGCGATTTGTTTTGGTCGAGCGACAACCACACAAACTCCGGCTTACCTACCACATGGTCTTCGGGCACAAAGCCCCAATACCTGCTATCAGCCGAATTATGACGGTTGTCGCCCATCATCCAGTAATAGTTTAATTTTGGAGTATAGGTTGTAACCGGCTGTCCATTGATGAAAATCTGTTCGTTTTTCACGTCCAATGTATTACCTTCGTAAGTATTGATCAGCCTCTCGTATTGTGGTAAATTCTTTAATGACAACTGAATAGGAACTCCCTTTTGGGGAATATAAAGCGGCCCAAAATTATCGCGGTTCCATTTAAAAGCCGAGTCATACGGAAATATCTCAGGACTCCACTGACCAGCTGGATAATTCAAAGGTTCGACGCCTTTGACAATAGGCAACAATTCCAACTCTTTTGTTGCTTCATTGGTTAGGTTATAACGGTATTGTCCCGGAACATTAAGGCTAAAGCCTTCCGTTATATCAAGGTTATCGAGTATACGTGGATTTATGCTGCTACCATCGGTAATCACCTGATATTGATACTGTATCTTTTCAGGATTTTCAGCCATTTTACCGTTTAAATATACCTGACGATCAACAATTGAAAGCGTATCTCCGGGAAGACCAATACATCTTTTTACATAGTTTTCACGCTTATCGACCGGGCGCGCTACAATTTCACCAAAATTTCTTTTGTCAGTCCATACACGGTTTCTGCCATATTCATTGATCAAAGTATAATAACTAACATTGCTCTGAAACCTTGTGGATACAGTGTCTCCGGCAGGATAATTAAATACAACGGCATCGTTGTGGCGGATATCACGGAATCCGGCAAAGCGGTAAAACGGCAATGTTATCCACTCCACGTATGACTTTACCGACTCGGTTAAGGGCAATGTGTGGTGTACGAAAGGAAAAGCAATGGGTGTATTGGGAATTTTTGGGCCGAAAGTAATTTTACTTACAAACAGGTAATCGCCAACAAGCAGCGATTTTTCCATTGAAGAGGTAGGAATGGTGTATGCTTCGAGCAGAAAAGTGCGAATAATTGTAGCCGCAACAACGGCAAAAATAATGGCATCGGCCCACTCACGCACTACAGTTTTTTTAATTTGTGGTCGCTTGGACGGTTCCACAAATTTAACCTCCTTTTTAAGTCCTAAATAGGGTAAATAAACAAATGGAACTACAACAGCCAAAAACTGTTCGCCCAGCGAAAATTTATTAAAACACTTGACCAGCTCCACCAACATCAACATGTACATAAACACGTTTAAAAATGGGAAAAGCAACAGCAAATACCACCACATGGGCTTTTCGATTATCTTAAGAAAAACAAAAAGATTGTAAAATGGCACCGCAGTTTCCCAGCCCTTGCGTCCTGCCTTTACAAA
>CAYWNI010000399.1:0-2814 GCA_964459525.1 uncultured Lentimicrobiaceae bacterium
TTTAATTGCTTGATAATTTGTTCTTTTAATTGCTCAATTAAAGCTTCCATAAAGGTATTTTTATCAGTTATTATATAGTTTTTTCAACTCATCTGCTTGGTGAAGTATAGCATTTTGCGCTTGATCTTGTTCATTCTGAACCAAATACACAAATGCTTCCATCATATCATTTTCTACATCAACCCAGCCAGTCAGACAATTTTCAATTTTTTTGTTTTGCAAAAGATTGTTTACATAAAATTCGTGCCAAACAAAATCAAACGACGAAGATACAAAGAAAGCGTTTTCTCCGAAAAATTGATGTCGAATAGCTATTTCGCCTGCCATAATATTTGGCAATGTGTAAACAAACACTGCCGGACTTGGAAAAAAAGCATTGACATTTCCAATAGATTCCTGAAATTTCAGGTCTGTATTTAGGGTGGCCTGACTATTTGAAAGCACAATTCCCGTTCTGCGTCCCTGTGATCCCAAAATTGGTTTCGACTTCAAGAGCACTTCCGCGGCCAGCATCCCAAGCTTACTGTAATCGTCCATTTTAAAAAAATTTGGATACTTAACCTCGGTATACCTGAAAGCTTTTTTTAGAAAGTCCTGCCTGTTTTCTTCTCTATCTGCGGCATAAAAAAGGCGACCGTCAAGAAAAATCCTGTTGTTTTTTATATAGCAATAATGGGAGATTATCGGTTTCATGGCGCTCATGTCATTTTTTGAAGTATAAGGGCAGCGTTGCATCCACCAAAACCTGACGCCAACTTTAAACATGTGTTTAACGACTTATAAACTGGCTTATTTGAAACAGCGAGAGGATGTGTGGTTCCAGCAGTTTGCAGTCCAGCAGTGGGCAACACCACATTTTGTTTCATCGACTCAATTAAAGCTGCTGTTTCAATAATTCCGGCAGCACCAAGCGTATGCCCCCACGAACCTTTAAAACTATTAGCAGGAACTGATAACAACCCTGTACGCTGTATAGCAATGCTTTCCATATCGTCATTGTAACGTGTGGCAGTGCCGTGTGCATTTATATGATCAATGTCTGATGGAAGTTTATCTGCTTCAAAAAGTGCATTTTCAATAGCAACTACCGAACCTTCACCTGTACGTGAGGGGCCAGAAATGTGGTTGGCATCGTTTGCTGTTGCACCTCCTAAAAACAAGATGTCTCCGGCAGCAGGAGTGGTTGTTTTTTCAAGTATCAATGTGCCGGAGGCTTCTCCGAGCGACAGCCCATCACGGTTGCGGTCGAATGGCTTGCATGGCTCAGTGCTCAACGACAAAAACGACATAAATCCACTAACAACAAAACGCGACACCAAATCCGCACCAATAACAACGGCATGGTCGCAAAGGCTGCTGTTAAGCATCATGGCAGCAGTATTTATAGCCAAAACTCCAGAAATGCAAGCGTTTGAAACCACCCTTACAGGATTTAGATTACCAAAGTGCAAACCAATAAATTCAGCCATTTTCCACAGAAGGGCTCGTTCTGGACTCACACTTCCTGTCGCTTGCAAGAGGTCGACGTTACCCTTGGTGGTACTCAACACAATCATGGTGCGTGGTGAAGTAATATCTATATCCGTTTTACTGAGTGCTTCCGAAACCGAAACAAGAATCATTTGCTCTAGCCTTGTTGACTCCTGTTGAATACCAATTAAATTAAACTGCTCTTCAAGTTTGTTACTTTCAACTATAGAAGCCATGAAAGGAGTAGGATAGATTTCAGGATTATTTATTGAAACAATCCCTACCTGTCCGGCCAGAAGGTTACGCATATTCTCATAAGTTGTAAACCCAAGCGAAGAAATAATGTTTGAAGAAACAAACCGAATCGCCATACTATTCAGCTAATTTGGTTAACCCCATACGCTCCTTCCATTCAAGTGCAAATTCAGGGGGATAAAACAACATTTCATGTTCGAGGGTTATAAAAACCTGCGTGGTTTGCGCTGTAGCAACAAGTTGGCCATCTGATTTGCGGAAAAGTCGGTATGTGAATAAAATTTTGGCTGCTTCTGTGTCGATGTATTCCGTTTCAACCACCAAGGTATCGCCATACCTAACCTGCTTTTTGTAGTCGATATTCATGTTAACTACCGGCGCCATTACATTGTGAGAGTAAATGTCAAGATAAGAGATACCAAACTGTATTCCAAACGATTCACGACCTGCTTCAATGTACTTCACATAATTTCCATGCCAAACAATACCCATTGAGTCTACCTCACCGAAGCGAACTTTAATTTCAGTTTGATCAACAAGATTTTTGGACATGGGAACACTTTTTTTAACCGTGCAAAGGTATTAAAAATAGCGAAATCCATTAGCTCTTTCGACTTGTGAGCCGGACAAAAAAACCATCCCCCTTTGATTATAAATACTTAAAACCTAAATAGAGCAACATTTATCTAACAATATCGCACAAAATGAATTTGTTATTTTGTTTGTCTTCATCTTACTTTACAAGAAAAACAAAAACAATTATGCTACTTTTGTGAGCGAAAATAATGCTGCCAGAACAATCAGAGAAATAGCTATACTTAACAGTAGATGAAAGAACTAAGAACCACAAATATCTTGTTGTTGATGATTACCATTCCTTTGGTATTCTACTTACTCAAAACACTTTCTTTTATTTTTGTCCCCTTAACGATGGCGATGTTTATTGCATTGCTTTTCCTCCCGCTAATGCGGTGGATGTCAAAAAAAAGGGTGCCGAAACCCTTAAGTATACTCATCATTATCTTGATTATGGTAGCTGGTCTCAAACTAGGCTCTGAGGTCATTCAGCTGACCTCTAGAGAGATAATG
>CAYWNI010000400.1:0-2811 GCA_964459525.1 uncultured Lentimicrobiaceae bacterium
TGATGAGTGAAGCATTGCTTCTCTTTATGAAAGTACCTGAGAAGGTCACGTAATCGAAATGAGTGGCTTTGAAGGCGCGGGCATCTTTAGGGTTGGACAACGTTCTGAGTTGGCGGGTTTGCTTTTGATAATGGTTGTATTTGATAAGATTGTACACATAAAGCAAATCCACCACTCTGAGTGGCAGGGTATTGGTTACAGGATGCCGGAAGATACTACATTGGGGAGGTTTGACAGGTTGTTTTATCAAAAGTGTGTCAGGAGCATGCATGAGCGAAGCATGTTTCTCCGGGGCTTCAATGAGGTTGTGGACTACACTCAGTTTTTGTAGGAGCTTTTCACCGGCCAACTGGTAGTGCAGAGCGGCAAAATCAAAAACATCACCTGGAGGAATGGCATTGTCGGTATCGGTATGTTGAGCGCATTGGTCCACCACAGAAATTAGCAATGTGCTTTTGTGGTGGTTGAAGGGGTTTCGTGCCGGCTGGCAGTCCTTTCCATTGGTGGAAAGGACTATTTCGCCGGGATAATACTGCCTGAGTACATGAGCATAAATGTGCAGGCCATAGTGGGTGTTCTCCAAAATTACTATTTTACTTGCGTCCATGACGGCGAGATTTTGGAGATGAGTAGTTGGATTCGAGGATACTTTCGATGTCGGAAAGTTTGTAGAAAAATTTACCGTTTACACGGCTAAAAGGAAGGGTTTTGCTGTCGCGGAGGTTTTGCAAGGTACGCTTGCTGATGTGCAGCACCTGCATGACGTCCTGACCATCTAGCCAACTGTTGGCAAATTGATCGATGGCTGTTGATGGGCTGGTATCCAACTTGGCGTTGATAGCAGCCACCTGCAGTTTTAAGGATTGGAGCATTTCAACGAGATCATTCATCGTGCCATCCTCCTTTCTTTTACAAAGTGGGGGCGAAACATAGGCTGAGGCTTAGAATGAGTTTTTAGCTCATTCGATGACAGCCATGCCTGTAAATCTTTTGAGTTGAAATACATTTTGCGTTTTCCTGTTTTCATGCAGGGAATTTCGCCACTGTTTGCCAGCTTGCGCAGCCGGGCTTGCGAGATCTGAAGGTAAATCCTTGCTTCAAAGAAGTTTAGCACATCCTTGGAGATCATTTTCTGAATGGAGAGCATTGTATTGATGCTGTCCAGTGTTTTGATGAAATTTTTGGTACTCATCTTAAAACGTTTTTTAAAGTTTAAAAATGAGCTCTGGCCAGAGCTTTTAGCTCTTGAATTCGATGTAAAAGTACTGTGCTCGGATGCGTTTGGATGGTGTATTTTGCAAGGGTTGGAGTGGAGCGTAGAGTTTGGAGTGTGGGCAATATTTTTTTACCACACAGTCTTTTGAAGTGTGAACTCTTAAAAATAAAAAACAGAAAATGAAATGAGGTTGTAGTTTAGAGTGGTATTACAATCAGTTCTACGGCATGTTCAATCAGCTCTCTCGTGAGCTTTGGAGTTTTCATGAACTTTATTTTGGTAGCGTCAAATGGTTTGCCATCAAGTTGCAAAAAACAAGAGCAAGCTACTTTCCATTGCTTTTGTTTAAGGTCTTCCATGAGATCGTGTTTAGAGTATATCAATTTAATGAAATAATAGAAATCACTTTGATTACCTGTCCATATAATCGGTGTGTTAATTTCTTTACCGGAAAAGACTTTCTTAAAATTGACCAAGGTAGTGTCCCTTGCAATGAAGTTGTTCTTTTTTAGGTTGTCGTGCAGATCGTTAAGTTTATCGCTTTCCTTTGCTAAACCTTTGTATGTAAATGACATAAGGGATATGTCTGAGGGCGTTGGCTGTGGTGGCACGGACTGCACTTCTACACTTTCAATTGATATGGGTGGCTGAATCTCTGAGATAAAGAAGTTGTCGGGAACCGGTTCACGAATTAGCTGAGTATAAAAATCTTCAGGAATCAAAAGGGTTGGTCTCAGGTCTTTGAATACGTGTTGAATTTCCAGGAAGATTTTTATGTAACAGACTTTAAGGAGATGGATGATGTAGGTGTCGGATTTATGATCCGGATCAATATCGAAGGTACTGGTTTTTGGGTTGATGTAGGAGAGGTCGAGGTGGCGATCTTTGATGAGGGTACCAAGGTCGCGGAGTCTGGATTTGAGTGCTTTTTTGAGGATGAGATCAAGGAGGTATTTTTGGACTCTGATGTCCTTTTTGTCAGAGATTAATGTAATGATCGTATTACTGCACTTGTCGGTTTCATTGGTGAGTAGTTTATGGTAGTATGTGGTCTTGTTGTTGAATGGTCGATAGAAGTCCATTTTAAAGTGGAAGGAAGTCTGGGAAGGTGTTAGCTTTATTTCGCTGAGCATTTCCTCAAACATTTCGTCGTGCTGAAAAGCAGGTAGCCATGGTCTTAGTTCTTTGTATTGAATTTCATCGAAGATGGGAAGTAAATTGTCCATAGATCGAGTTTGTTCTTTTTGGGTACCTATGTTTGAGATTGATTTTTTGGGTGTCGATACAAAAGTAGTATGATTTGCTTTAAAAAGCAGTGTTTTTGACTTGGTTTTGTGTGGTGTTGATTTTGAAATGGGTTGCAGGTCACCAGTTACCGAAGCCTTGTTTTTACATGGGAACGGAACAAAAAAGGGGAGAAAATCGGTGTATTTGTTTCATTTTCAGATGTTATTTTGTATCTTTACAAAAGCAAATTAGTTCTTTGAGGTGTAAAAAGGTGTAGTAACGCAGGTGGATTAATTGGTGGACTTAGGGTTTGCTAATGGTCGATTTGCTTTGATAGTGTGGGGTGTAGGGAATGGGGTTTGGTTCCT
>CAYWNI010000401.1:0-2787 GCA_964459525.1 uncultured Lentimicrobiaceae bacterium
GCAGAAATGCGCCGTTCACAGCTCCGCCATCACCTGCCAGCCGATGAAGACTCTATCAGGCTGCTTTTGACTTTGCCGCTTTTGATGGCAGCGAGCTGGTTTACGATTTGTACACCGGAACAGGGACTATCGCCGCTTTCATTGCGCGTTCGGTAAAAAAAGTAGTTGGCATCGAATACATTGAGCAAGCCATTGTTGATGCACGAATCAATGCGGAGCTTAATAACATCAACAACGTTGAATTTCTGTCGGGCGATATGGCCCGGGTGCTCGACCGCGAATTCGTAAAACGGCATGGCAAACCCGACGTAGTTATTACCGACCCGCCAAGGGCTGGCATGCACGACAGGGTGATAGCGCAGATACTCGATATGGCCCCAAACAAAATTGTGTACATCAGCTGCAATCCCGCCACCCAAGCCCGTGACGTGAGCCTGTTGGCAGAAAAATATAGCGTCGCAAAAGCACAACCCGTTGATATGTTTCCGCAGACCCATCATGTAGAAAATGTAGTGTTGCTGGTAAAAAAGTAAAAGCATGTACAGTCGTGCAGAAGCACAGCAGATAAAGCAGGAGTTTTGGACAACTTTTGGGCAATGGTCGGCAAAAAAACGCAAGCACAACAACTTGCCCGAGCGTTGGTTGCTCAACAAAACAGGAGTCAGGGGTATACGTTTCAGGTTTAGTGCCGAAGGAAAAGAGATCGGCGCACATCTAGACATCACCGAAAAAGATGCCGAGCGGCGTGAGGCGCTGTTGATGAAAATAAGGTTTTTACGCTCTGAATTTGAGCAAGCTGGCGACAAAATTCTTGTTTTTACTACCGAAGAGCCCTTAATAAATGGTGCCGTAATCAGCTGGGTAAAATCGCCTCTTTCGTTGATGAATCGGGAACAATGGCCCGACATATTTCACTTTTTCTTTACAGCAATGACCTCTTTAGAGAGTGTGTTTGAAGCCAACCGAGAGGTGCTTAGCAATTAAGACTTTGCATCAAAATTCGGGTATTCTCTTATTTTGTTTGCTAACCCCTGAATATCAAAGTTTATGGCATCGGCAATCAAATGGGCTTTTAGGTAAAACGCTTCTCTTTCAGTTAATTTATTGGTGATAAATGCCAACAATTCAGTCTCTGACATGCCTTGTATGAGCGGCCTAACCCGTTTAGCATTTAGTAGTCGACTGGCCAAGGCTGCTGGGGGCATACTTAAATACACCGTTAGACCATGTTGTCGCATCAGTTCCATCGAATTACCAAAGCAGGGCGTTCCACCACCTGTAGAAACCAGAACATTTTGACCCGTACAGGTCAAAAGCAGGATTTCATGTTCAAATTTACGAAAGAGCGGCTCGCCATATTTCTCAAAAAAAGCCTGAATCGACATGTGGTACTTTTCTTCGAATACCGTGTCAATATCAAGAAAATTAAGGTTCAACGCCGTAGCCAACTTTTTACCTACAGTACTTTTGCCAGAACCCATAAACCCGACTAGAAAAACAGGTTTCATCACATTGTTTTATCACCTACAAAATAATCCTCTTTATCGGCAAAAAGCACGTTGAAGCTGGTGAGACTACCGTAGATGCGTGTGATATACTGCTGAAGTGCCACCTTTTCATCATCGGTTAAAGCCGACGCATTAATGCGTTGCTCCATCACCCGAATACGATCGCGAACCATCACAATTTTGTGAAAGAATGCATCAATAGGCATTTCTTTTTCTTTCAGGCTGTCGTTTCCTGGCTTTAGAATGAGTTTGCCACCCCGCCATTTGTCGGCAATATGCACAGGGTGTTGTATATCGGAAATTGAAAGCAACATTTTCCGAAAAACCCGCTCCACCTTTTCATAACTTATCAAGTCAGTGTCGTCACCATGATGGTCGAGTACCTGTAGGTTTGCATAAGATTTCGATACGGTTTTAACACCATGATCGATAAATGTAATCTCAAAACTATCGCTATAAACTTGTATAACGACACCTTTACCAAAGTCAGGATGCGCTACCCGCGATCCAATACCAGGAGTAATTGTTTCCATATTCTCAACATTTTTTCCCAGAGTGGGATTTGTTATTGTAATCAAAAGAATGTAGACACCAGTTAATCAAAACATTAATAAATTTCATACTTTTGGCATGTATTATGTTTTTGTAATACAAAACTAATAGTATTATTATGAAAACTCCAATTAGATTTCTAATCGCGATAATTCTTTTGTCAGGCTTAGGATTGCAATCCTGTAAAAAGAGTGACAACCCAGTGGATCCTGGCAAATCCATGGATGATCTGATCATTCCTAACGGTTTTGTTTTTGAAACCACCCGTGAAGTAGCCATCAGTATCCAGATGCCCGAAAGTGTTGAATTTACAGAGATGAGAAGTCGTTTTGACATCTACTCAGCTAGTCCAGATGCTGGCGGAAAACTCATTACATCGGGTAGTTTCGATCAAAACGGTTCGTTTGAAGGCGATATCGTAGTGCCCTCCACCTTGACTGAACTTTATGTGCAGACCTTTGCTGGGTCTGTTATCGTGTCCTTAGTTCCTGCCAATGGGACAAAAGATGGCGGCGTTATTATTGATTTTGGCGATGACTACGGTAATTATCCTCCGGATTCTTTGCCAGCAACCCTGAAATCTCAAAAGAACACAAATACGGTTTTTAAAACAGTTAAAAATCAAGCTGTTGTTACTAACCTTGTAGCCAATGGCGATTTCAGCAATGATAATTTTGGTTACTACTCAGCAGCCAATAATTCTTGATTAGCTAAGTTTGTAAGTACA
>CAYWNI010000402.1:0-2750 GCA_964459525.1 uncultured Lentimicrobiaceae bacterium
CCAGAGTCTCCTACCCTATTTACCACATCGAAAACATCGTTAAACCCGTTTCAAAAGCTGGTCCTGCCAAAAAGGTTATCTTTTTAACAGCTGATGCTTTTGGCGTTATGCCTCCGGTTTCAAAGCTTACTCCTGAGCAAACCAAATATCATTTTTTATCAGGTTTTACTGCTAAATTGGCAGGGACCGAAGTGGGTGTAACCAAACCCGTTCCTACATTCTCAGCCTGTTTTGGTGCTGCTTTCCTCACCCTGCATCCAACCAAATACGGACAAGAATTGGTAAAAAGAATGGAAGCCAATGATGCCGAAGCCTATCTTGTAAACACAGGCTGGAATGGTACTGGAAAGCGGATCTCGATAAAAGATACCCGCGGCATTATTGATGCTATCCTTGACGGCTCCATCGAAAAAGCTGAAACCAAGATTATTCCAATCTTCAACCTCGAAGTTCCAACAGCACTTCCCGGTGTCGACCCAAAAATTCTTGACCCTCGCGACACCTATACCGATGCGGGCAACTGGGAAAAGAAAGCCAAAGAATTGGCCGAACTCTTCATTAAGAACTTTGCTCAATACACTGACAATAAAGAAGGTAAAGATTTGGTAGCCGCTGGTCCAAAGTTATAATACCTAACTCTATCACGCATAAAAAGAGCCAATCGGGATATTCTGATTGGCTCTTTTTTTAACCACACAACTGAGTGTTAATCATCAAAAGCAATGCGGTCAATACGCTTTACTCCCTTTTTATCGGTAATAAGTTTGTAGTACTTGTATTGCTGATCATCGCCAGCTGTAAATCTAAAAATTAAATTCAAGTGGTAAACCCGATTGATAACCTGTCGCTTTAAGCGCTTTTTCGACTTAATAAAAACCTCCTTTTCATGATCATCCATTTTTACCGTAAAAGGGCTGATGTTTAGCCTAAAGATTTGTGTAAAACCTGAAAATCTACTTAACTTCTTCAATTGTCGGGATGAGATTTTTATTTTCGTTTTATAATGGATAACCTTGTCGCCAATCCACTCCTCCCTGATTTCTGTAACACGCATTCGCTCACGGGCTTCACTTATTCTGGGCGGCAACGTGCTGCGTTTCTCAAACCTAAAACTTTCGCGCATGGTACCAATCGGATCATTTTTTTGAATGGATATGGCAGTTCTAAAATCAAAAAGCATCTTCTTTCGCTGCTTATCAAAATAGGTTCGCGACAACTCCTTAATCCTGTCCTTAAACATATAGCTAATAACCAAGACAGCAAAAAACGGCATGGTTAAATTTCCAAAGGCATATTGCGAAGCAAAAGCAATTCCTGTAGCAAAAACCATTGCAATGCCAGCAGCCAGACTAAAAAACAGCTGCTCGTAAAATACCCCCTCTTTTCTGGTATCGGTATTTAGAAACAGGTTGCTTTCGATGTATCTTTTTATCCTCCCGCGCCTGTGCAAAATATCCTCATTTAATTGATTTTCAGTGGCTACAGATGGATATTTTACCTTTTTTCTGTATTTCATCTCAGCCATCACCAAATGGTGTAAGTTAACAATTACCGGATGATCTTCATTGTATCTGGACAACAAGCTATTTATAAACACATACAACTGACTTTCAAGCATTAAACTCTGATATTCATCCACCAAGGCCGCAGCTTTCACAACACTTTGCGACCTCTCCCTTTCACCAATTAGCTCCATCAAATACCAAAACAACCTGCGAAAACGATAACATTGTGCCACGAACTCTTCAATTCTGGTTTCGTTTTCATCCGGATTCTTATCTTGTAACAAACGCCTGATTTCTACTGAAACACTCTGATTAACAATAGACACATAATCTTTTAGCTGTCTAATAAATAAATCGTCTGGTTTGGAAAAACCAGGCTTGACAATCATCTCCGCAGACTCAAATAACTCACGGTTTAAGAAAAAATCGGGGTCGACAAGATTAGCTAATTCAAAATCTGGAGACGCAAGCCGAATATATGATTTAAGCGATTTATAAAAATCATGACGTGTGAAATTGTGTTTATTGATGTCGAGCGTAGGAGGAAGAAACAGAAACATATCCATCTCGAACTCCGAATTTCTCTTGGAAAAATCATCTTGCGGAAAGTTCAGCTTTAGCTCAAAAGATTGTCCGGCATGTATTTTAATCTGATCTTTAATCATAACAGCAATTGTTTTGCAATAGTACAACAGAAAGCAACAATAAAAGAAGTATACAACTTGATAGCGATACTACATTTTAATCTTTACTAAAACATCATAACAAAAAAAGCTGCTTGATTAGCGTAATTAGCAAAAAACCGCTCAGTTTTACCTTAATATTAACTCTACAAACCTATACATCACCCTCACAATTGAATTAATATACAGTTAACACAGGGCTAATATTGTATCTTTGGCCAATAATTCAATCCTGTGAGCTTATGTCAATACTGTTTAAAAATGCCAAACAACTGGTTGCCGACATTGATGAATTCATTAACACTGTTGAAGAAGGAGTCCTTCTATATGGCCAAGGAGTATTAAACTACCTTAACGGTGAAAAGGAACTTTTTGCAGACAAACTGAGCAATATCCAAAGATTAGAAGCCACTGCCGACAAACTTCAGCGCAAGATTGACGATGAATTTTATAGACGGACGCTATTGCCGCAGAACGTTACAGATATTGAAAACATGTTAGATCGCATGGATGAACTCATCGATCTGTCGAAAGACAACCTATTTCAATTTGAGTTGGAAAA
>CAYWNI010000403.1:0-2740 GCA_964459525.1 uncultured Lentimicrobiaceae bacterium
AAAGACCAGCGATGATAATACATAGAAAGAAAATAAACTGATCGCGCTTCAACCTACGAAAAATAGATGCTCCCGGAAAGGAAGCCAGTCGACCATTTTTATTTTCATTGAGCCTTCGCATTTGCCTAAAACAATTTTTACGGGTGTTAAAGCGTATTAAAACCTGCTTTTCAGATAAAAATCCACCGTTGTTCGTCACCAGTTATTCACTTGCCACAATTACAAATCTGAATGCAGGTGTTAAATGGATACACACAAAAGAACTGAAACATGGCTTATGCCAGTTTCGGTTCTTTTCACAAAACCAAAAACTATTTGGTTTGCCCAATATCGGCAGTATTTTGCACGATTGCACTCTTTTCGACGGTGATTTTAACTTGCCCACCACTGATTTCGATCACCACAGTGGTTTCGTTAATGTCGGTTACCTTTCCGTGAATACCACCGATAGTAACCACTTTTTGTCCCTTTTGCAATGACTCTCTAAACTTTTTCTGTTCCTTGCTTTTCTTGGTCTGTGGACGAATAAAGAAGAAGTAAAAAACGATTAGGATAAGAAATAAGGGCAACATCGACATCCAGCTGCTTTGATCACCAGCTTCGGCCTCTAGTAAGATAAACAATGATTCCATAAAATTATAAGTATTTGATTTAGTTTTTTTCGGGGGTGACAATATTTCCTTTGATGCGCAACACCACACGGTTTGGATTTGCGTTGGTAAGCACCGTTATTGATTTATTCTGAATTCCTTTTCGTCCAGCACTATCAAACGAAACTTCTATGTCGCCACTTTTGCCCGGAGCGATGGGTTCTTGGGGATATTTCCCCACCGTGCAACCACAGCTTGTGCTTACATTGCTTATCAGGAGGTCTTCGCTACCCGAATTCGTGAAACGAAAACGATACACCAGACGTTCGCCCTGAATAATTCGACCGAAGTCGTGTTCCGTTTTTTCAAAGGAAATCTGTGGAGCTTTGGAAATGCTTCCATCTGCCGAGCTGGGGTTGGTTACCAAATCGGTGGATATTTTTTTTGATCCGGCTTCGCCGCATGATGCACCAAACAAAGCCAAAAATAAAACTCCAATATAAAAAATTAATTTCTTCATGTTGTTTAGTTACTCCTGATGATGGTGACAGAACCTTTAAAAACGTCGGTGCTTTTGGCTCCTTTACATTCGAGCACAAAATAATAAACGCCGTCGTCGAGCTTGTCGCCATCCCATTTATTGTTGTAGTTTTCAGCTTCAAACACCTTGCGCCCTTGGCGGTTAAACACCACCAAGCGAGATTGTTGGTAATAAAGCGATAAATCTTCAAGGTCTACTGTATTGTTGTCAATATTTTCTTGGGTTGTAATAACAAAAAAATCATTTCCGCCATCGGGACTTCCAGGAGTAAATACGTTGGGAATGTATAGCTTAACCGGCTTAACTGTAGCTGTGGTAACAAAAGTAGTGTCGCAGCCCTGCGGATTAAATACTGTAAGATAAGTTATAAACTCTCCGGTACTATTATACCTGTAGGTTGGTGTCGCCAAATCCGATGAGAAGGTTGTGTCTCCTTCAAATATTTCCCAATAGAAATTAGAAATGGAAACGCTGTCGACCGACAAGTTCTCAAAAGAATAGGTCATGGCCGGATTTTGCAGATAAACCGTGTCGTTGGGATCCATGAAAATATCAACCAAAGGATTGGAATAGGCTTTGGTTCGAAAAGTGTCGCGGGCAGCACACCCGAAATCATCTTTTACGGTAATAGCATAATTTTGATTCGCTTTGAGTCCGATGGCCAGCGAAGAATCGCCAGGTGCTAACTGTAGCGGTAGCACATCCCAAATGTATTGGTATTCGTTTGGCTGGAAAGCCCCGGAAGCCGAAGCCCCCACTTTGGCGTTTTTCCCGTTGGCGTTGTCGCCATTGGTGCAGGTAAGTTGGTATTGCACAAATTCGATGTTAATTACCGGACGAACCGTCACTTCGAACAAATCGCTTTCGCAAAACAGGCCGGTTATGGTATCGCGCACAACCACTTTAAATGTCGAAGCTTGTGTGATTTCAATGCCCAGCACCGACTCGTTGCCCACAGGAACAAAGTCTCCGCCATCGCTGCGTAGCCATTCATACGTTTGGGTTTGTACATCAAATACACTCAGCTCAAAATAAGTGTTCGGGCATACAGGTGTCGGTGTATCGATGGATATCAGGCATTCCGGCTGTGCCTGCACCGCATGCTGACCGAGCATGAGCAGCAGAAAAATAAATCCGGAAGTCAGTTTTATCATCGGGTGAATTAACCTCATATTGGGAACAAATAATAGTTGAAAAACGCCATGCAAAGGTAGCAAAAAATAAATATTACAGACTCACTTTTAGAACAGTCCCGAATCGAGCATCACCAGGGTACAGTGTTCCACCACTTCGATGCCCTGCTTACGACAAATTTCGGCTAGTATTTCATTCTCCGTACCAGGATTAAAGATCACGCGCTGTGGTGCCAATCTAGGTATGTACTCTAAATAAGGTGTTTGGTTTTGCGCATTTAAATAGATCGTTATCGTGTGAATGGCCTCAAACGTAGGAAATCCTGTTTCGATTTCCACATTAGCCACTTGGCCAGCTTTTAACCCGACAGAAACCACCGGATGACCATAGCCGGTCAGCTTACGGATGGCTTTATTTGAATAACGCTCAGGTTTTAAACTCCCTCCGAGCACCAGTGTTTTTTTCGACATCTTTG
>CAYWNI010000404.1:0-2740 GCA_964459525.1 uncultured Lentimicrobiaceae bacterium
GTGCTGGACTTTATACAGCTACCATGGGGGTATTGTATTTTGCGTGGTACAAAGACAGTAAACTGGAAGGTTTTCATTGGTTCAACGACAACAATGCATGGCTTCAGGTTGACAAGCTTGGGCACACTACCACGGCATATGTCATGACCAATTACGCTTATTTGTCGCTGCGCTGGGCTGGGGTAAGTAATAAAAAGGCTGCATTGTATGGCGGTTTGATGGGGTTTTCAGCCATGACGGTAATCGAAATTTGGGATGGGTTTTCATCCGACTGGGGGGCTTCACCTGGCGATTTAATTGCAAATGCTTCAGGATCAATACTGTTTACTGGCCAGCAATTGTTGTGGCAAGAGCAACGAATCCGCTTAAAATTCTCCTACCATCCAACCAGCTATGCAGCTTATCGCCCCGATTTGCTTGGAGATACCGAACTTCAGCGTGCATTAAAAGATTACAACGGACAAACCTATTGGTTGTCGTTTAATATCAAAAGTTTTATCAAAAAAGACAGCAGTATTCCCGATTGGCTTAACGTAGCGGTGGGATATGGAGCAAAGGGTATGCTTGGTGCCGATTCAAATCCGGCTTATTATAATGGTATGCCTCTGCCTGATGCGCAGCGAGTAAGGCAGTATTATTTATCTATGGATGTCGACTGGACGCGAATAAAAACCCGTTCGAAGGGGTTGAAATTTATTTTTCAGGCATTAAACTTTATCAAAATGCCATTTCCAGCTTTGGAATACAATTCAGAGAACGGCACTGTTTTTCATTGGTTGTATTTCTAACGGATTACTGTCGTAACCGATTTTTTTTTGCTGAGAAACTCCAAATCGCAGCATTTAGGTCATTAATTTCTAATGGAACAGTAATAAAACCAGAGCATCCCGATTTAATCAAGTCTTCTTTGGTGTCGTCATAGTTTTTTGGCACTGCGGCAAGTATAATAATTTGAGGGGCGATTCTTTTTAATACTTTAATGTACGCTGCTGCATTAGGTTTAATGTTTTCAGTTTCAATAACCACCGCAAGTATATCTGATGCAAAGCGGCAGCGCTCCAGCGCAGTTGGTCCATTTTTAATGTATTGTATTGTGAGCTCAGGAATCAATAAAAGATTCGATAGCTCTTGTGCCATTTTTTGCGTGGAAGAAATGCACCCGATAACTTTTTTTACTGATAATGAAGTTTGTTTCGTGAAAAAATCTTGAGGGTTTGTTATTGGTTTATAAGGTATTCTGAAATAAAAACTCGATCCTTCGTTGGGAAGTGAGGTGAGCCAGATGCTACCTCCCATGCTCTCAACTATTGCTTTTGAGATACTTAACCCAAGACCTGTTCCGCCAAAAACCCTGTCTTCTGAAAAATTGTTGATCTGGCTAAACGTTTCGAATATTTGATCCGTAAATTGTTTCTCGATTCCAAGGCCAGTGTCTGTAATCTGGAAAAGAATTTCATGATGGCGTATGCTGTACCCAAAACTTATTTCTCCTTCAAAGGTGAATTTGCATGCATTGTCGATTAAGTGGCTTAGTACTTGTTTTATTCTGTCCCCATCTGTTATTACCATATTTATTGCTTCGTTGTGGGGAATATGGAATTTGAAGCCAATTGATTTCTTTTCAATTGGCGTCATGTGTTTACGGTAAACATCAATGATCAGGTTTTTTAAGTGAGTTGGAGTGGGCGAAAGGGATAGCTCTCCAGCTTGGTATTTTGAGTAGTCCATGATGTCGTCCATGATTTGGGTTAGGTTATTACCCGCATTCATGATCGAGGCGATATAGAGGTTAAGGTCGTTTTTTGTCAGTTGGGGTTGTGCAAGTAGTTGCGAAAATCCCATAATGGTGTTAAGCGGCGTGCGCACTTCATGCGACATGTTGTTTATAAAATTTGTTTTAAGCTGGTTACTTTGTTCAGCTTTCTTGCGCGCAACGATTAATTCACTTTCATATTGTTTTTCAAGTTGTATATCTCTGATTATTGCATAAATATGGGTTGTTCCATCAATTGGAATCTGGGTCAGTGAAAAGTCAGAATAACAGACGTTTCCTTTGAAATCTTTATGCAGCCATTCAAAACGGGCGTGACCAACCGTATTGGTCAGAAATGCTTTTTCGCTAATAATATGCAGGTTGTTGTCAGGCGATTTATCATCCATAAAGGCGTCAAGAGGTGTTCCGGCAAGTTCGCTGTTAGTTGTTACGCCAAAGTACTGAAGCGCCGCCTCGTTACACGACACAAAAACCAGATTTTTATTAAAAATGCAAACCGGATCACTCGATTTCTCAAAAAGAAGCCTGTATTTATTCTCGCTTTCAAGCAATGCCTTTTCCGATTTGAGGGCGAGTGTTATGTCGCGACCTGAACTGAGTGTTCCTGTTATCAAGCCTTTTTCATTCAACACCACAGTATTACTCCATTCAATTATTCTGATTTCACCAGTTATGGTTAAAACCGGAGCAATGCTTTTGGAGTTAATTTCTTGATTTCCAGTGATCACTTCATCAAAACGCTTTCTAAAATTACTGCGTTCATCCGGAGGTAAACAAGTGTTACCCCAATTTTCTCCAATCAGTTCATGGTAATTATATCCAAGTATTTCGAGTCCTTTTTTGTTAATCAGGGTGATAGTCGCTTCTTTATTAAGTGCCAAAACAATAACACCCACTATATCCAAGTATTTCTGCATTGTATTGCGTTGACCGATAATTTCCTGACTATCAGATTGCCTTAATGCA
>CAYWNI010000405.1:0-2722 GCA_964459525.1 uncultured Lentimicrobiaceae bacterium
CTTAACCCTTATTCTTATTAGTTCGATAGTATTGCCGCAAACCATTAAATCGGCTATCGAATGCAAACTTAAACAAGAACAAGAGTCTCTTTAATATGAGTTTAAGTTGCAAAAAGCACAAAAGGAAGCCGAGCGTCAAATAATTGATGCAGAGGGAAAAGCAACTGCCAATAAAATCCTAAATGCCAGCTTAACCGATAAAATTCTTCAGGAAAAGGGCATTAGTGCTACGGTTAAACTTGCCGAATCGAATAACACGAAAGTGGTGATTATTGGAAACAGCAGCAATGGCATGCCGATCATACTTGGCGATATGAAGTAGTTCGGTGATCGTTTAAAAAAAAAAGAGGCTGCATAATTTGTAGCCTCTTTTTTTTTGTTCAGATGCGTGCCCTGACTTAAATATATTTAAGCTCGGTAAGGCAACTTTTTATCAATTGGAAAGTACGTTCAATGTCCATATCCAAACCTACTGAGAAACGCACCAACCCTGGTGACAACCCCATTTCTTTTTGAATTTCTACAGGAACTTCTGAGGAGGTGCTTTTGCCTGAGTTCGAAAATAAAGTTTTGAAATAACCCAGACTTACTGCGTGATAGCCAACCCCTTTTTCTTGCATCAACTCCATAAACGGTGCTGCGCGCTCGGCTGTTTCAAGATCAATGGCTATCAATCCGCCCATTCCGTAACCTTCGTTCATCTGCGACTTAAGTAGTTCATATTGATGGTGTTCAGGTATGCCTGGATAGTTGAATTTAACGCCTAATTCTTTAAACTTTTCAGCTAAATAAAGCGCATTTTTACTGTGCTGTATCATGCGGATATGCAGCGTGGCCATGTTTTTTAAAATCGATGATGAACGCAATGGATCGAGTACAGGACCAAGCAACATGGCTGTTCCAGTGTTTACATCGCTCAATGCGTTAACGAACTCGTTAGAAGCACAGATAGCACCAGCAACACAATCATTTTTGCCGTTGATAAACTTCGTCATGCTATACACTACGATGTCAGCACCAAGTCTGAAAGGACTGATAATCATCGGAGTGAAAGTGTTGTCAACGATAAGTTTGATATCGTGCTTATGCGCCATCTCTGCCAATTTGGGCAGATCAGAAATCTGCAAAAGCGGATTGGTCATCGCCTCAGTATAGAGTACCTTCGTGTTAGGCCGGATAGCATCGATAATGCTTTGGTGGTTGTCGATATTCACGAAAGTGACGTCGATGTTGAATTTTTTAATGTAATTTTTTAAAAAAGCGAAAGTTCCGCCATAGGTGGTAACACTGGTGATAATATGATCGCCGGCACTACAGCATTGCAAAAGTGCTGTGGTAATAGCTGCCATGCCGGATGCTGTTACCCATGCTGCTTCGGTGCCTTCCATGGCAGCTAGCGCATCGGCTAGGTATTTGTTGCTTGGATTCCAATGGCGTGAATATAAAAAACAGCCCTGTGCTTCACCATGAAAGGCATCTATCATGGTGTCTTCAGTGAGGAATGTATAGGTCGCTGAATCGGTGATAGAGGGATTTACATCGCCAAATTCACCAAACTGTTTTAAATCCTGAATGGCATTTGCCGGATTAAAGTTTTCTGACATGTTCAATTTTTTTTGATTTACTGAGCAAAAGTAGTAAACAAACCCTGTAGAGTCAGATAGAATGGGTATAAATTAGCATATCAACACAATGCGATTTGCGGTGGTTTATGTGCCTATTTATCAGTAATTAATGAAAATGCCTGAATGCAGAATTAATTTGTTATTTTCGTTGCCACCAATACACTACTAACACACTACTGCACATGACTGCCTCTAATGTAACACGAATACGCCCTAGGTATAACCTGAAAACAGCAACGCCTCCTGCATTTTTACTTAAAGAATTACGCAATCAGCTGGCATTGTCGTCTGAAATTAAAGGGAAAATTGTTGATGACCATGTTTACCTCTGTCTGCCTAAAAACGAACAGCATTATTGGTCGCCGGAGCTGCGAATTACGATTACAAACGAGGATAACACCACTTCTATCCGTGGAATAGCTGGTCCAAATGGAAAAGTGTGGGCAACCTTTATGGTGTTTTATGGACTGACAATTATGCTATTTATTTTTGGTGGATCTCTGGGAATTTCGGCTTGGTTTTTGGGTATGAATGCTAGCTGGCTATGGAGTATTCCGGTATCTTTTTTATTGTATGTGCTGATTTTCAGTTCAGCTAAATATGGCCAAAAACTTGGGCGAAAACAGCTTCTGCAGTTGCGTGATTTTTTAGATGTGGCCATAAAAAACGCCGACCAGCGACAAAATAGCCACTTCTAACATTAAAAGACTTCAAAATCTGTGATAGGCTTTTACAAATCCAGCCATAATAATCACCACCTTTGTATCGTTAAATGTGTTACCAAAGGTTCAAAAAAATACACAAAGAATTTCGATATGAATTACCTCAAATTATTTACCATTTCATTGCTCATCATGCTTGTTGCTGGTTGCAAAAAGAGCGATGATCCCAAAAATTTAACGCTAACTTTTATGGATAAAAATGTGGAGCTTCCTAGCAATGTTTCCATTATTTTTAAAGTAAACGATGCCACCAACTATCCTGTGATGGGGTTGACCGAGGCCAATTTTGAGATTTATGAAGATGGTAAACTTGTTTCGGAATACGAAGCCGCCCGTAAAATTCAGGATAAACCTGAAAAGTTCAAGTTTAACCTG
>CAYWNI010000406.1:0-2713 GCA_964459525.1 uncultured Lentimicrobiaceae bacterium
CCATAGGCTGCAATGGCCATCCCTTCGATAAGTCGATGAGGATCACCTTCAATAACAGCACGATCCATAAAAGCACCTGGATCACCCTCATCAGCATTACAAATTAAATACTTTTGATCAGCTTGGGTGTTGTGAGCAAATTTCCATTTTTTACCAGTAGGAAAGCCACCGCCTCCACGACCACGAAGACCACTTTGCTCAACCAAATCGCAAACCTCAATTGAAGACTTATCCTTAAGCAACTCAAGATAACTAGAATAACCACCTAAAGCAATATATTCTTCGATACTCACCGGGTTTACAATACCACAGTTTTTGAGCACAACACGCGTTTGAGGAGCGAAAAAAGGATGTTCCATTAGTCCTGGCACACCTTCCCAGCTACGGGTTTCGCTATTAGGAAACTGACCCAAGGCCTCCACATCAGCAGGAATTTCAAGATCAAAAACTGATTGCAAGAGGTTATCAACTTTTCCGGCGGTTACCTTTTGAAACGAAATACGGTTATGACCGGGTAGTTGTATATCCAATAATGGCTCGGCAGAGCATAATCCAATACAACCTACTTCCACCACGTCGGCGTCAATTTCGTTGTTTTTCAAATACAGTTGTGTTTGCGCTAGAGTTTTTGCAGCTCCGGCACCTAAGCCACAAGTTCCTGCACCAATAAAAATTACTGGTTTATCAAGTTGGCTTCGTGTATAACGGGCTGTAAAATCCGGCATACTAATTTCAGCATCGGCATGAAAAACGTGTTGGGCTTTCGTTATCAGGCTGCTATAATGAATATTTTTTTTGTCACACATAACTATTCTTCCAAATTTTGATAATGGTCTAATATGTCTTTTATCGACTCCGAGGTAACTTTTGCATGAAACTCACCGTTAATGCAAATAACAGGTGCAAGTCCACAAGCACCGATACAGGCTACCACTTCTACGCTAAACAGACCGTCGCGTGTTGTTTGTCCGGCTTTAACCTTAAGATGTTTTTCAAGTTCCTGCAACACAGATGACGATCCAAGCACATGGCATGCCGTTCCACGACAAACCTGGACATGATACTTACCGTAAGGTTCAAACCTAAATTGATTATAGAAAGTGGCTACGCCAAAAATCTTGCTTACAGGAATATCCAAATAATTACCGACCTCTACAATCGATTTTTTAGACAAATATCCTTCAGCAACCTGAATTTCTTGTAGAATGGGGATTAAACTGTCGCGTCCACTATCCGGATACTTACTGATTATATTTTGTACAACATTCATTCCTTGAGTTTTTTATGTAATTCATTCTGGATGAACTACCTAATTTTTGTCACCTAGTTGCTTTTCAATTTCCGGAATTAAAACATCGGCACTTACTGGTTTTCTTACGAAAGCATTTACAGGAAACCAGATACTTTCCTCGTTTTCGTTCAAATAATCTACACCGGCATTTCCGGTAACCATGTCTTTAACCAAGATCACTCGCAAATCGCTGTATGCCGGATCTTTACGAAACTCCCGAGCCATTGCCTGAACACTAGGCTTGGTGGTGGTTAGCACATCAATTGAAGTTTGTATAACGATAGGCATATCTTTCAAATCCGCATCGTCCAAAATCTCCTTTGCCAACTCGAATCCCTCAAAATGTGTGGTCATCATCACATCAAGAATAGCTAGATCTGGCTTTTCCTTTTTTAGCAATTCAATGCCCTGTTTTTTATCATGGGCCGAAAGCACTTCATAACCCTTTGATCTCAAGATAGCTTCAACAACGGTGATGATATCAATGTCGTCATCAACAATTACAATTTTCTTTTTCGTTTTCATGGTATGCACATTAATGGTTTTTACGATGTAAAACTACCCAGAAAAAAAAACAATGGTTAGGCATTTATCTCCTGATTTAAGAGCAAAACAGTACTGTTTTAAAGCAGCAAAAAACAGTAAAAAAAGGAGGCTATTTGCGTAAAAGTATTGGTTTTCCGAATAAAGAACCTTAAGACCACTCCATAGTTCAAACCAAGGATATCCGGATTAAATTTTGCCTAATTTTGCCGGATGGACGCTTTCAAAAATTTCGCCTCATGCATTCGAACAAAAATGCAAACACCAATTTTGCCGGGAGAGATTGCGCAATTCACGATGGCGCCGGCCAGCAGAAAAGCTGAGTTAAAAACCCCCGCCACAAATCCACGAGAAAGTGCTGTAATGGTAGCGTTTTTTGCAAAAAATAACAAGCCCCATCTGATCATGATAAAAAGAGCTGCCGACAATAGTGTACATAGCGGACAAATATCATTTCCAGGAGGAAAATCAGAAATAACAGATATATCGCTTAAGGAAACCGCATTACGTGAAACTGAAGAAGAGATAGGAATACCTGAACAGCAAATTGAGGTAATTGGAAAATTGTCGAGTTTATATATACCGCCCAGTAATTTTTGTGTAATGCCCTATGTTGGACTTATTGAATCTGAACCTTTTTTTGTAACAAACCAGGAAGTTGACCGCCTACTTATAATCGACTGGGAATGCTTACTTCGACCTGAAAACACTACCTATAAGTACATCAAATATAGGTCGGGTAACATTAAAGTTCCATGTTTTTTAATTCATGGGGAGGTGATCTGGGGAGCATCGGCGATGATTCTTGCCGAGTTAGTTTACTTACTTAGCCCACATTGCAGGCTCAACACCTCTGAAATGTTAAATTTTGGCTAAAAT
>CAYWNI010000407.1:0-2711 GCA_964459525.1 uncultured Lentimicrobiaceae bacterium
CCCATCGGAAAAGGACAACGTGGGTTAATTGTTTCTCAGCCAAAAACAGGTAAAACTGTCCTTTTGAAGGAAATCGCTAATGCCATTGCTGCCAACCATCCTGAGGTTTACCTGATCATTCTATTGATCGACGAACGTCCTGAAGAGGTTACAGATATGGCCAGAAGCGTAAATGCCGAAGTAATTGCTTCCACATTTGATGAGCCCGCTGATAAGCATGTTAAAATAGCCAACTTAATTCTTGAAAAAGCAAAACGCCTTACAGAATGTGGCCACGACGTGGTAATTTTGCTTGATTCGATTACACGACTTGCCCGCGCCTACAATACCGTTTCACCAGCTTCCGGAAAAGTGCTTTCAGGTGGTGTTGAAGCCAATGCCTTACAGAAACCAAAACGTTTCTTTGGTGCAGCCCGCCAGATTGAACATGGTGGTTCGCTTACTATTTTAGCCACGGCACTTATCGATACTGGATCGAAAATGGATGAGGTAATCTTTGAGGAGTTTAAAGGTACCGGAAACATGGAACTCCAACTCGACCGCAAACTGTCAAACAAAAGAATCTATCCCGCCATAGACATTGTGGCTTCGAGCACACGCCGCGAAGACCTGTTGATGGAAAAGGACATGCTACAACGCATTTGGGTTTTGAGGAATCACCTCGCCGACATGAACCCTGTTGAAGCAATGGAGTTTCTTAAAGATAGATTGAAGTTCACCAAAAGCAATCAAGAGTTTTTGATTTCGATGAATTCGTAAGCAGTATTGCTACAAAACGTTAAAAGAACCCCGATCCTTCTCTACAGAAGCCGGGGTTTTTTACTGAACCCGTGCCAGATTTAACTGAACCGTGAATACCAAGTGTAATTACCGGAGAAACCGGATCATTGCAATAAATCATTACAAACCGGTGCTGCACGCCAACACATCCTTTGTTATTACTCTTTACGCGCACAATTCCCCTTTCGCCGGGCATAATTGTCGTTGGAGGATCTTCAACTAAACTGCAATTTGGAGAAATCTCTATGCGGTTAATTGATACCGGAAGCCCTCCCACATTGGTGTATACAAATGAAATATAAATATTTTTCCCACGATACTGGTGGCCAAAATTATAATTGTAATTATCGAAAATAAGCCTAGGAATAGTGTCTAATCCAATATTGCTTTCCGTTTGCTTCGTGTTAGGTACAATATTGGTTAGCAAGTACAAAAATTTATACCTGGCATCTGGATCATCGGTATCGAGCGACACCTCTGCTCTATAGGGGCCTAAAGGTAATTCCTGTACAATATCGAATTCAACTGATACCGTTGCGCTAGTGGCTGGTGACAAAATTGAGGTACTAATAAAGGAGCGCACAAAACGCGATGAAAAAGCATCGGAAAGTGACATTTCCTTTTGTCCAAAATTGTAAACTTCCAGTAAATAGGTAGATTTTTCGCCCTGAGGAACATCGGGAATAATAAGTTCAAGACTGTCGGCAGCAAAAGCTAGATTACCGACACGGTAAGCAAATTTTTTTAAGATGGTACTGTCGGCAGATTGGCCAAAAACAGAAGTATTTATGAATAAAGAAGATAAAAGAATTGTTAAAAGGAATCGAGACTTCATTTTTTTAGTTTTTTTGACAATTCCAGGTGATTAATCCCATTAAAATTTCCAGAACTCATCATCAGCACAACAGTTTTGGATGAAATACAAGACTGTAACCAATGAACCATCGTCTGTGAGTCATCAAACACCATCAAATCCAGCTGATTAAAAGCTTTCTTTACTTTTTCAGCGTTGAGCATGGGTAATTTTTTCAATGAAAGCGCATGTGGATTAAAATAAACGCTGGCACAGTCAGCAGGCAACAGTGCATCACGGTATTCACTTAAAAATTTCTGACTCAAACTACTATAGGTATGCAGCTCGAAACAAGCAATCAAACGGCTGTCGGGGAATTGTTTTCGCACGGCATCCATTGTAGCCCTTACTTTTGAGGGTGCATGGGCAAAATCCCGGAAATAAACCAAGTTCGAGTCCTCAAACACCTTTTCTAAGCGGTTCGCTGCTCCTTCAAATGATTGAATAGCATTGTAAAAAACAGCATCGTCAACACCCAGATGGTTACATATTAACTTAGCTCCGTTGAGGTTTTCCAGGTTATGTTTACCAAAAACCGACAGCGGGATTAATTGATCACCATATTCTAGAAATGTGTTTCCGCCAACACACAGATGCGGATGCACTCCATAAGGAATTGAGCGAATTTGCGGATACTTCCTCACAATTTTGGAGATCCACTCATCGCCGTCATAGTAGAACAAAACACCATCAGGCTCAATTCCTTGCACAAACAGATCAAATTGTTGCAGATAATTTTCAAAATTGGGAAAAACATTCATGTGGTCCCAGGCAATTCCAGTAATCAGAGCTAACTGGGGCTTATACCAATGAAACTTTGGACGTAAGTCGATTGGGGAACTTAGGTATTCATCTCCTTCAAATACCATAACAGGTGCTGATTGAGAGAGCCGAACCATGACATCAAAACCCTTAATCTTAGAACCAACCAAGTAATCAAAATCCATTTTTGCTGCCTTCATCACGTGCATAACCATTGATGTAATGGTCGTTTTTCCATGACTTCCGCCAATCACAACACGTTTTTTATTTTTTGCATGCTCTGTTTTTGGTTTTCGTTAAAAGTAATTTTACTTGT
>CAYWNI010000408.1:0-2680 GCA_964459525.1 uncultured Lentimicrobiaceae bacterium
CATAATTTAGAATAGTTAAATCTTATTTGAGTAAAAATTTAGATAGCCGCGGCGCAAGTAACCTGACAGGATACCATGTTGCGAAATAGCCAACTGCCAGTACAGTAAAGAATACCAGAAAAAAATCGCTTAACACCATCCTAACGGGATACGATTCTATAACAAATGAGCCTTCACCACCACCCAAACTGAGCAGACCAAATTCCTGCTGAAGAAAAATAATGAAATAACCCAACGCCAACCCAAGCAAGCTACCTACTGTGGTAATCAATATGCCTTCAATTAGGAATATACGACTTATTAATTTGGGTGTAGCTCCCAATGAATTAAGCACCGCCATGTCTTTGTTTTTCTCAATCATTAGTATCGACAGGGAGCCGATCATGTTGAACGACGACAATAGCAGTATGAAAACCAGTATCAAAAAAATAATGGTTTTTTCGGATTTTAAAACCTTAAACAAAGCCCTGTTTTGTTGAAATCTATTTTCCACAACGAAATCCTCGCCTAAAGCTTGCTGTATTTTTTTCTGGATGGCATCAGAAAGTGCAGGGTCAGCAATAGAAACTTCCACGCTAGTCACTTCGTCGGTATATTCCAATAATTCGCGCGCAAACCGCAATGGAACAAACACATACCTCTCATCAAATTCTTGCTGAACCGAAAACACGCCTGTAGGATGTAGCACGCCGGAGTTAAAAGCATTGTTAAACTGAAACGAAGATGCGTTGCCCCGCTTGGGCACATAAATGGTAATAAACCGCGATAAGTTATTGGGGTTTATGCCTAAATGCCAGGCTATTCCTGCCCCAGCTACAGCAAAATCGGTGTCGCCTTCCTCAAGCACAAACGACCCAGAAATGGTGAGATCTCCCATTTTCGAAGCCTTTGAAAAGTCTTTTGGAACGCCTTTTATCCGGGCGATAAACTGCTGGTCGTTGTATCGCAAAAGCACGTCCTCTTCCACCGTTTCAAACAAATGCGTAACGCCTGGAAATACAGCTATTTCGTTGGCAGGAAAACTACCATAAGCAATTGTTTTTCCAGTAGCAGCTGTAATTTTAAGATCAGGATTAAAGCTATTGTAAAGCGATTTAATCACCTCTTCAAACCCATTAAAAACTGATAAAACAACAATAAGTGCCAACGTGCCCACCGAGAGTCCTCCCACGGAAATTAACGAAATCACGTTAATCAGGTTATGCGATTTTTTCGACACCAAGTAGCGACGGGCAAAAAACAGAGGTAGTTGCATTCAGTAAAAAGATTATTTAATTAGGCAAATATCCGCTTTTTTAAGATATGGACGAAAAAAGGGAGCCTGCGTTGCAGACTCCCTTTTTAACTCATTACAGTTATTTTATCTGGTTCTAACCAGTTTTTTGGTTATTACATCCAGACCAATGGTGAGCCTGATCATGTAAATACCTGTATGCGTTTGCGCTGAATTCCAGCTTAACTGATGTGTGCCAGCATTCATTTTTGATTGAGGGGTACTAAACAATTTTCTGCCCGACATATCAAAAACTTCAAATGAAACTTCATCCGCTTTTTCGAGTTGATAGGTAATTTCTACCTGATCAGTAAATGGGTTTGGATAAGCAGTCATACTATATTGATTAGCAAGCGATTCACTAATTCCCGTCCAAGTATAACTGATGTTAAAGAAATTAAGAAATTCAGCCATAGCCTCATCTTTGGTGCTTCCAAGCATATTTCCAAGTCCGGCAAATTCAAAAGAAGCACCAATCGTTTTATAGGTTTGGTTCTGGTAGCTGATTGCAGTTGCATATTCAGGAGATGTGTTGCTCATCAGCACCAAGCCTCCATCATAAGGGGTTAGTTTGTCGACGTAGTTATTAACCCCATTATATTCGTAGGTATAGCCACTCATAAAGTTCATATCGTCGCCGATAATAGAACCTAAATCACCACTTCCATCTTCAAGACCATTAATAAAAAACAGTTCATGTACAGCAGTTGGCTCGTCAAATGCCCAGGTATCGCCGCCCTCCATATATAACCGACCTCCATTATTCAGATAAGTGGCTAAAGCTGCGCCTTCTTCCGACGACAAAGTGTGGTTGTCGGGGTATGACCCAAGCAGAACAAAAACTGAAGAATAGGTTTCTAACGATTCGGGTAAGGCATTTACTACCTCACCACCAACCTGTAACTCTACCAAACAGGCCATCATGCTATCAGCAGAAGCGTCGTTGGCGAAATTAACTATCATCACCGGAATTTGTCCAACAACGGTATAAAAGCTATCTTCAAGAGCTACGTCATAGTTTCCGAGAGCTTCAACAGAAAAAATAGCGGTATATCCTGCTGGAGTATCACCTGAGGCGGTAACATTGAAAGTCATTGTGGTGGTTTCACCTTTTAAAATATCGCCATACTCCACCAATCCGGAGTTCACAATAATATAATCGTTACTGCTTAAAAGTTGGGTCATTACAGCATAAGCATCCGATGATCCTGAATTCTTTATAGAGATCATCAGGTTTGCTGATTCACCTGGGTCGAGTTTACCATTGTTGTTGCCAGAAGCATCATCTACCGAGTAACCACTAAGCACAAGTTTTGCGGCATGACTTGGAATCATAAAGTTTGAAACCCAAGAGTTGCCATCCTGATCAAAGGAGGTAATCCGGAAAGTCTCCAGCGACATATTGGG
>CAYWNI010000409.1:0-2650 GCA_964459525.1 uncultured Lentimicrobiaceae bacterium
AGCCCTTTTCCAACCAAATCATCAATGTATTTCCACAAAAACTGGAGCAGGAGGATAAATAAAGCCACAAAAAAAGTAAACACAAAAGGCCCCAGATATTCTTTGAGCATATAGAGGTGTAACTTTTTCATCTACAAAATCATTTTTTGTTGCTGCAAATATAGCCGGAATATACAATACACGGCATTGGCCTTTTTTTGAGTATGTTTATTCCCAAGAACGAGAAAACAAGGTGTGTATTGTGGTTTCTGTTCGTTTGATTTGTTGACTTCTGCCTATTTTTAAAGTGCGACGGCCTGATTGGTAATAAAAATTACTACTTTTATCCCAAAATCAATTATCACAAAACGTTTAGCTATGAAAAAACTTTTATCTCTCGCACTTGTTTTGGGCATGTTTGCATATACGCAAGCCCAGATAAATCAATTAAAACCACAGCCTCGCTTGTACCAGATTGTTGAAAAGGTAAATCCCGGAAACTTAGATCCGATGGTTTTTTCCA
The DNA here is from genome assembly GCA_964459525.1 of uncultured Lentimicrobiaceae bacterium. GTDB lineage: Bacteria > Bacteroidota > Bacteroidia > Bacteroidales > F082 > UBA6244. Next base: position 503 of record CAYWNI010000409.1, read on the forward strand.
ATGAAATAAATCCCACAACTTCCAACGACAGAGCTGCTGATGTTGTTATTGGAGAAACATTCTATGATCTTCAATCCAATTCAACCATGCCTCAACGTTTTTGGGTTTTCGACGACGGCACCATGGGTGCTACTTGGACACGTGGCATGACGCCTACAGCTTATGCCGATAGGGGGACTGGTTACAATTATTACGATGGCAATGCCTGGGGCGCGCTTCCAGCTGAACGTATAGAAGACGTGAGAACGGGCTGGCCAAGTTATGCGCCTTACGGCGTTAATGGCGAAATTGTTTGTTCACATACTTTTACTGATGACGGTTTGATATTTAGCTGGCGCGAAAATAAAGGCGAAGGCGACTGGAATAATTTCAATCTTGTAGGCCCTCTTGGTCACGAAGGAATTGCTTGGCCTCGTATGATTACTTCAGGCGAAAACAATGAAATTATCCACGTTATTGCCAACGTGAAAAGTACTGTAAATGGCGGCTCACCCTATATGGGACTGGATGGTGCTTTGTCGTATTCACGTTCTTCTGATGGTGGCCAAACTTGGGATCCCGATAATATCATTCTTGATGGAATTTCGTCTGATTATTATGCATCGATTGGCGCTGATAGTTATGCTTGGGCTGCCCCGCAAGGAAATACGATAGCTTTTGTATCTTTTGATGGAATCACTGATGGTGTGGTTATGAAGTCGGATGATGGTGGCGACAACTGGGAAAGAATGCTCTTTTATGAAAGTCCTCTGCCATTTTTCACTGGCGAAGAAGGTGATTTGCCCAAATGTGGTGGTGGCGACAGCTACAACGCTGTTGTTATCGACGATGAGGGGCTTATTCATGTTGCATTCGGACGCCAAATTCATTTAGATGACGATCCTGCTGCTGGTTGGAACTATTATCCCTACTCCGATGGTTTGGTTTATTGGAAAGAAGGAATGGAAGCACTTGATACAACTAAACTTACTGCCGAAATTATTCCTGAAGACTGGGAAAATCATTATTTGTATGAGCATGGAAATTTGGCTGCATGGGTTCAGCCCAATGGCGATGATACCATTGCTGGCATTGCGTATTATGGCGCCTCTATGACCAGTATGCCCCAGCTTTCGGTTTACCGGAATGATCACGGAGAAAAAATAATCAACATTAATTACTCAGCTATTTCCGTTGGCTTCGATAATTCGGAACTGAATTATAGACATATTTGGGGACGATTTACTGAGGATGATGGCAAATTCAGTGCCTATACCGATTATACGGGAGATGTATTTCATATTTTTAGCGAATGCGTTTACCCCTCTGTGTCGCAAAATATTGTAAACGGTAAAATAGCCCTGGTTTATCAGTCGGATAATATGCCTGGAATTAGCATTCAGCCAGATCCACCTACACACGATCCAGTACTCAATAGCATCGTTTATTTGCCTGTAGGGCCATTTATTCCTGTAGGTCAGCAAGATCTGACTTCGGAATTGACCGAGGTTTCGCAAAACTACCCCAATCCTTTTAGCGGTAAGTCTTACTTCGAGGTTACATTAAACCAGCCTGCTCAGGTAAGCATGGAAGTTTTTAGTTTGACAGGTCAAAAAGTAATGGCTACAGATTATGGTTATAAACTAGCCGGTAAGCATGCGCTTGCAATTGATGGTACTTCATTTACAAACGGTATTTATTTTTATACCGTAACTGCCGGGCAACAAAAATCGACACATAAAATGATGGTTCGATAAGCTCCAAAATACACTAACCAAAAAGGGAGATTTCGTTACAGAAATCTCCCTTTTGTTTTGTAAAATAATATTTTACAGGCGATTAAAACTCAGAGGTAAAATAAAAGTGTATGTCCTTGTATTTTTCCTGAGCCATTTGAAGCGAAAAAGCCGTATCGGCTAAAAATACTTCACGACCTTCTTTGTCGAGGGCAATTTGGCTGGCTTTACGCGCCCTGAAATCTTCAATCTGGGCTTTGTTTTTGCTTGTAAACCAAGCGGTTTTATAAAGTGTAATGTGTTCGTACCTACATTTTGCGCTGTATTCATGTTCCAGACGGTACTGGATAACCTCAAACTGTAAAGCCCCCACTGTACCAATAATTTTTCGTCCGGTATGTTTTCCTGTGAAAAGCTGGGCAACACCTTCGTC
>CAYWNI010000410.1:0-1566 GCA_964459525.1 uncultured Lentimicrobiaceae bacterium
GGCAGCGCTATCACCCGGTATATCAGTTATGAAGGGTCTATGCACATTCGTCAGGGCGAAATAGTTAATACCATTTCTTCTGATAATACTTATGTTGATATAACTATTACTGACGGTGATAGAACCGTTTATTCTGATGAATCAACACTAATTTCGGTGCTCACACCTGAAGCTTACGCTGATCGGGTTTCTGTTAACGATAAAAGCTATTCATTCAATTCGATCAGTTATATCCCAAATGCACAGGAGGTTATAACCGATATGCCTACGGGAGGTAGCCCGTATTTGAGCATGGCTGTTTCGTCGGCTGCTGCCGGAAGACAAAATGTACTGATCAACTATGGCCAGACTCAAAATTTTGCTGGGACTTTACTAAATTTCAGTAGTGAAGTAATTCCGGAGGCTGTTAACATCAAATTAGAAAACGGAAAACTCTATCTGCTGGCAGGTGAAAGTTTAGCAAGTTTGTCGATGATGACACAAAGCCGTGATACACTTGATGGTACGGTTTGGAATCCATTTGAATTGCGAACACTTTATCAGCTTCCTGAACTTAGTCTTGTGATTACCAATTTTTATCCCAATGGTGGTATCGATTATGTTGTTGGACCAGAAAATGCTGGTTACATGAATGCACTGGTTGTTGAAGTTAGTAACGGCGACGAAGACAAAACCGTTGTTTTACGTGGAGGAAAAGGATACCAGGGAATGCCCAACACCTTTAAATTGGGTAGTGCCATGATTACCATGCAATATGGTTCAAAGATTTTGCCTTTGCCTTTTTCATTGCAATTGGTCGAGTTTCAACTCGAACGTTACCCAGGAAGCCACAGTCCGTCAAGTTATGCCAGTGAGGTTATTCTTCTCGATCCGGCTGATAATTTAAAAATGCCATACCGTATTTATATGAACCACGTGCTAAATTACAAAGGTTTTCGCTTTTTTCAATCCAGCTACGATCCTGATGAACTCGGAACAATTCTTTCTGTAAACCATGATTACTGGGGTACTTTCTTTACTTATGTTGGATACTTTTTCATGACTTTAGGTATGTTTTTAAGTTTGTTTAACCCTGCTTCGCGATTCGCTGCTCTTGGCCGCCAAATAAGTAGCCGAACAAAATCAGGTGCCAAAGTGGTTGCTATGCTTTTGCTCTTTGGCGGACTAGCTGGCAGTCAAAGTGCAGTGGCACAGGCCATGCATAAAATTAGTCACAATGAACACCCCTCAGCTGTTGACAAAGCGCAAGCTGATGCTTTTGGCAAATTGCTTGTTCAGTCGCGCGATGGCCGCCTGAAACCTGTTAATACCATGGCAGGGGAAATTCTTCGCAAAGTTTCACGTAAAAGTGCTTTCGATGGACAAAGCTCCGATCAGGTATTTTTAGGTATGATGAGTAATCCGTCGGAATGGCAGCAAGTTCCCATGATAAAAATTGGCCATCCTGAAGTAGCTGAAGTTCTGGGTGTTTCTGGTAAATATGCCTCTTATCTTGATTTTATCAACTTGAACGAAGGCACCTATAAGCTCAACGATTATGTGAGTAAAGCTTACGAAAAGAAACCC
>CAYWNI010000410.1:1576-2649 GCA_964459525.1 uncultured Lentimicrobiaceae bacterium
AACGAAATAATGAGAGTTGATGAGCGACTGAATATTTGTTTTATGGTCTTTTCTGGTGATATGCTCAAAATATTGCCTGATCCTTTCGATGCTGATCATCCGTGGTATTCACCAACCTCTGAGTTTAACGACATGCCTTCAGAAGATTCGCTTTTTATTTCAAAAATAGTTCCTGCTTACCTCGGATCTGTTGCCGATGGAAACATGAATCAGGCCAACCAACTGCTTCAGGGCATAAACGATTTCCAGCAAAAATATGGTAAAACCATCTTTCCTGATGCCAACAAAACACGCATGGAGTTGTTGTACAATAAATTACTCATTTTCGACAACCTCAGCAAATACTTCGGCCTTGTCGGACTTTTGATGCTGATTTTGTTATTTATCGAAATGTTTAAATCATCCAAAGCCATGCGTTGGGTAATCAAAGGCTTTGTGGTGCTGGTTGTTTTGGGCTTTGTGTATCAAACTTTCGGGCTTGGGTTGCGCTGGTATATTTCTGGCCATGCGCCCTGGAGCGATGGGTATGAGTCGATGATTTATATTGGTTGGGTGACTTTACTGGCAGGGCTTATCTTCTCTGGCGGCTCAAAAATGACGCTTGCCGCTACCACCGTGCTCACCTCTATTATACTTATGGTGGCGCATTTAAGCTGGATGGACCCTGAAGTTACCAACCTGGTTCCTGTGTTAAAATCATACTGGTTAACCGTACACGTTTCTGTTATTACGGCAAGTTACGGCTTCTTTGCCCTCTCGGCATTGCTTGGTTTCCTTAACTTGCTTCTGATGATTTTCCGCCGCAATAAAAACGCCTTGGCTATATCGATGCGCGTAAAAGAGCTTACCATAATCAACGAAAGGTCGGTGATGATAGGACTTTACTTGCTAACCATAGGTACTTTTCTTGGTGGTGTTTGGGCAAACGAAAGCTGGGGACGCTATTGGGGCTGGGATCCAAAAGAAACGTGGGCGTTGGTAAGTGTGCTGGTGTATGCTTTTGTAGCCCACATGAAATACATGCCAGGTATGAAATCGAATTTCTCCTATAATTTTGCTGCACTTATTTCTTT
>CAYWNI010000411.1:0-2645 GCA_964459525.1 uncultured Lentimicrobiaceae bacterium
GTGTAATGGGTTCGTTGCCTTCGCCATACGAAAACAAATGACCAGAGTTCGCTTCTGCAAGCGATTTCATAATTTCAGGACATGCTCCCGACCAATTGTCGCTGGCAAATCCTTTACTTATCATTGTCATATTGAAATTTTTTTCAAAATTAACCAAAACTATTGTTTGTCCTACAACCTGCTTTTTTGCCACTCCAAAATGGCTATCGGTTTTTGCGGTTACAAAATATAAATTAAGTATTAAAAATATGAAATACCTGCATTTAGGTATTGCCAGAACAACTGTGTGCCGTATTTTTGCATCTTTTTGCAGATTATGGTTAATTTTTTCAGAAAATATCACAAGTGGCTTGGGCTTATTTTTACCCTGATTTTTATTCTATTTGCGATTTCAGGCATTGTGTTGAACCACAGGGAGTTGGTTTCGCCACTTGATGTTAGCCGGAACCTGTTGCCCGATGAGTACCGCTATAAAAACTGGAACAATGCCGCGGTGGCAGGTACCTGTCGTCTTGGCGGCGACAGCGTTCTTGTTTATGGCAACATTGGCATTTGGCTTACCGACAGTAAAGGAGTTATTTTTACTGAGTTCGACAATGGATTTAAGTCGGGTGTTGATAACCACAAGGTTAGCAAGGTGATAAAATTGACCGATGGACGGCTTTATGCTGGCACGTATTTCGGGTTGTTTGAATACAATTACCACAGCAGTGCGTGGTCTTCGGTAGGTATTCCTGTGAAAGAAAAACGGATTTCCGACATGATTTCACGGGGCGATAGCTTGTTGGTACTTACCAGATCGTATCTGCTCATCAGCAAAGAAAAAAACCTTCCTTTTGAGAAAATTCAACTTTCCACCTACACGGGTTACGACAACAAGGCCGATTTGTTTAAAACCCTCTGGATTATTCACAGTGGCGAACTCTTGGGACTGCCCGGTAAATTGCTGGTAGACGCTATTGGCTTGATATTTATCTTTTTAACCATTACAGGATTGATATACTGGATGGTTCCTTTTTTTAGAAAAGACAAGAAACCAGAACAAACCGGAAAACTCAGCCGGAGGTTACGGCTCAGGCGATTTTCGCTTAAATGGCACAACAAAATTGGGTGGATTACGCTGATTTTCTTGGTTATTACCAGTCTTACAGGCATGTTTCTGCGGCCACCTTTGCTGGCGGCAGTTTTTGATGTGCGCGTTGGTAAGATTCCGTTTTCTGTTCTCGACACTTCCAATCCGTGGTACGATAAGCTTCGCCGAATTGTGTACGATCCGGAGCACGACATTTATTATATTGCTACGCTCGAAGGCATATTTATTGCCGATGCCAGCCTGCGCAACGCGTTGCAACCTATACCCGGCCAGCCTCCTGTAAGCGTTATGGGAGTGAATGTTTTTGAGCTGGTTGATAAGCACACGTTGCTGGTAGGCTCATTCGAGGGTCTATTTCTGTGGGATGTTTTTAATGGTTACATGGCCGATTACATTAAAAAATCGCCTGTCAAGCAAAAAGCACCCGGAGGTCCGCCTTTGGGCGAATTTCTGGTAACTGCTTACTCAAATGATTTTAGTGGTGGTGAATATGTTTTCGATTTCGACAAGGGTATAATCAACCTAAGCAATCCCACGCAAAGCTTGGCCATGCCCAATGCTATACGAATGCAACCCATGTCGCTTTGGAATGTAGCCCTCGAAATACACACGGCACGCATTTATCAGTCGCTGGTAGGTGGATTTTATATACTAATTGTCCCCATCACCGGACTGGTTTCGTTGTTTATACTGATTTCAGGGTTTGTGGTTTGGTATGTAAAACACCGCAAAAAGGCTTGATATTCTGATGGTTTACGCTTTTTGTACTGGGTGCGTTTGTTGTTTTTTTGCTGTTAGGATGTAAAAAATAACAGGCACAAAACAAAGCTTAGAGGAAACAGTCCAATGCGGTTTTATGCCTGTTATAGGGGCAAAGGTATAAACAGTAGGTGTCTGTTTCTGGTTTACCAAAATACCTGTAACCTATTTACCTCTTTCCTAAGCGTTTCAACTACATCTTCCTGTCATTTTTTTTCCTATCTTTGCTTTATGACTGAACTTGAGCAAACCAGAGATTGAAATACGATAAATTTGGATTTTAACACAGTATCTTAGGCATGAAACTCCGCTGAGAGGCAGGGTTTAATAACTATGATGCATTTAAAAATGGTTTCAATAAAGTCTGGGGGAACGATACAAAAGTTTGGTATAATGAGAATTAAGCTTGTTTTAATGATATTATCTTTAATATTCTATTCATGTAATGGCGATTCTAAGTTAGAAATGCATCTAAAAGAGATTAAAAAAATTAATAGTCAAATTCCACTAGATAACTGGGAAATTCTCCAAAATGAAGAGGACTCAAAGGAGGTGCGATATCAGTTGCGGAAAAAAGAGGCAGATACAGTTATGTATTTGAATTTCAGGAAAGTATTTTATGATTCAATTTTTAATCCTGGCCCAGACTATTATTGGATTCTGTATTTTAATAAGGAGTTTTGCACGGACTCATTCAAATATGTTATTCAACAAGGAATTGACACAAATTATTACTACAAAGCATCTGTCGACAACCCCGACAGTCTTATTTTTATTGTCGGCAAATATGATT
>CAYWNI010000412.1:0-2637 GCA_964459525.1 uncultured Lentimicrobiaceae bacterium
TTGTTTTTTTGTTTTATTTTGTTGTTTTGTTATTTTTGTTAGGTTGTTTTTTTTATTGGAATACTTCTTATAAAGCACTGACTATTGTCCAGACCATAAATGCTATGTACCCTAAAACCAGTAATCCCCCTTCAATTCGTGAGATGGTTTTTGATGTTTTTCCGGTATAGATCAGTACGGTGATAAAGACACCTGAAATCAGCAGGATAAACAACTCGGTATTGTAGGCTGATTGGTAAGGAATCGGGTGAATTAACGCACTTGTTCCCAACACCAGAAACAGATTGAAAATATTGCTGCCCAGAATGTTGCCCAAGGCCATGTCGGTATTTTTTTTCAGTGCCGCCACTATGCTTGTCACCAGTTCTGGAAGTGAGGTTGCTACGGCCACCACCGTCATTCCCAGCATAGAATCAGAAATGCCCATACGCGAGCCAATGGCAGTTGCACTGCCAACAATCCAACGGCCACCAAAATACAATCCGGCAATTCCGCCAACGATAAACAAAATTGATTTCAGCCAGGAAAGATCAGATACAGTAACTTCTTTCACAATTTCGCCAGCAGGAGTGTGGTAAAAAATCAAATAAACCACGAAAGCTGTTAATGCCAGCAATATGCCTCCATCAAAACGTTGAAGCACATTCGGTGTATTAAAAAACCAATCATCGTTGGCCAACATTATGATAACAGTTATCGCCAGTAAATTTATCCAAACATCACGTTTATAGATGCTTTTTCCTGCTTTGATAGGATAAATCATGGCCGCAATACCGGCTATTAGCATGGTATTCATCAGGTTACTACCTACCACGTTACTGATGGCTAATTCCGTATTTCCAGCTGCGCTGGCAAAAATATTGATAATGAGCTCAGGAAGCGATGTGCCTATGGCTACTACAGTTAGTCCGATAATTAGTTGCGAAAGTCCGAGTTTTGTTCCGGCTGCCCCTGCTCCATCAACGAGGTATTTGGCTCCTCCAATAAGAACAACGAAGCCTAAAAAGAAAAGAAAAAAATCCATAGTAAAAGTTAGGTGTAGTTTCGTGCGCCGAAGATGCCTGTCCCAATGCGTATCATCGTGCTTCCATGATTCAGTGCCGTTTTGTAATCGTCGGACATGCCCATAGAAATTTCGCAAAACGAGATTTCGTTGGCGAAAAAGGTGCTTTTTAGTTGTAAAAAGTTTTGATGTAATTGTTTAAATTCACGTGAAACCTGTTGTGTGTTCTTTGTAAAAGTTGCCATTCCCATAACGCCAGTAATGCGTACATTGGACAGGGCGTTAAATTCTTGACTAGAAAGGATTTCGCTGGATTCTTGCATATTTAATCCAAACTTGGTGTCTTCTTCAGCAATGTGAAATTGAAGCAAACAGTCGATTACACGGTTGTTGTTTAGGGCTTGTTTGTTAATCTCTTTGAGTAGTTTGAGGCTGTCGACGGCATGAATCAGATTAACAAATGGTGCGATAAGTTTTACTTTGTTGGTTTGCAGATGTCCGATAAAATGCCATTGTACATCCGTTGGTAGTTTGGCTTGTTTATCAGCCATATCTTGGGCCTTATTTTCCCCAAAAACACGTTGTCCTGCTTGATAAGCTTCTAAAACCGTTTCAACAGGTTTTGTTTTTGAAACCGCAATCAGTTTTACGCCTTCCGATAGTTGATCGTTGTAGAAACTGAGGTTTTCTTTAATATTCATCTTAGGCTTCTTTTTTTTGCAAAGATAATCTAATGTGAGTTTTTACTGCAAGATCGGCCTGACAATCGAGGAATGATTATTTTTGTGGATTCTGCTGTTTTCGTGGCATATTTATTTTTTATGAAAACGAGTCCGATTCAGAACTGTTAATTATTGATTATGAAGCGTTCCATTTTATTTATGTTCAGGCAGTTTTTGTTCTGGATGTTGTTTTTTATGCTGCAACGTGCCTTGTTTTTGGTTTTCTATGCCAGTCACCTGAAATCAGCCAACATTCCCTTTGCAGAAGTCATGCTTACTTTTTACCATGCCTTGTGGCTTGATGTGTCGACTGCTTGTTATCTGTTAGTTATTCCATTTTTGCTTCAGGCTATCCAGTTTATATATCCTTCGCGGCTTTTTACTGGCCTCAACAAGGTTTATACAGCTGTTATAATCCTGATTAATTTACTTATTACCGCTGGCGAACTGGCGATTTATGGTGAGTGGAAAACCAAACTGTCTTACAAGGCTTTATCCTATTTGGAGCATCCCGATGAAGTATTCAACTCCTACTCAACGATTGGTTTTATTTTTCTAACTGCCGTCGTTTTGGTGGGCTTTTTTGGTGTCTTTTGGTTGTATCGAAAATATGTAGTCAATAGGCAACCAATCGAAAGCCACATGCGCTGGCCCGGATATGTTTTTTATCTGCTGGTTATTCCATTTTTATTGTTTTCAGGTATTCGGGGTGGTTTTCAGGCTATTCCCATTACATCGAGTGTGGCTTACTTTTCAAACCACAACATGCTCAATCTGGCAGCCATAAACAATGGTTACAATCTGCTGTTTAGCATTTTGGAATACCAGGAAATGAACGACAGGAACGTTTTTAGCACCTTGCCGGATGAAGAGGCCCAAGCCATTGTGAAAAAGCTTTATCAGGTTGAAAAA
>CAYWNI010000413.1:0-2624 GCA_964459525.1 uncultured Lentimicrobiaceae bacterium
GAAATTCTGACCCGACTTTAGCTCTCCGGCTATAAAATCTTTTGTTAATGCTTCGGCACTGGCTACTTCAACGCCAATGTAAACATTCATTCCTTGAGCATAAAGTATTTCAATGGCTTTAGGACCAATGCCTCCAACCAATAAATCGGTTACGTTTTCGGCGACCAGCCATCTTGGAATTACTCCTTCTTCGTGAGGGGGTGGTGCTTTGGTGTAGGTGTTTACAATTGTATTGTTTTCGATTTCAGCAAAATAAAAGGTGCGGGTATGGCCAAAATGATGGCTCAAAGATCCGTTTTCGATTGGAATGGCTATTTTTTTCATTTCTATTATTTTTTGAGGGAATGATTTCGTTTGGTAAGAATAATTCGGTGATGATCAGAGTTTTCGCGAATCATGCGGATATTGCAATTGGGGCAAAGTTGTGTGCTACATGGAACGCCAGCTGTGTGTGGGAGGGTTAAATCGCAATTTGGGCAAATACATTGTCCGCTTTGTCCAATGCCGGGAGTAATTCCTCGGGCAGGTTGACGAAAACGGGCGAAAGTATCCCCAGGAGTTTTATTGAATACGTTAACATGTGCAGATTGACAAACTGGACATGTAGGTTTGTCAGTAAGGTTTTCCTGATGCAGCTTAAAAACGCTTTCGCAGTCGCTGCAGGCAAACCACCTGTCGTGGAACACCACCTGTCCTCCCCGAATCAAAAGCCCGAGGTTTTCTACAAAAGCCTTGGCTACTTTTTTGCGTGCTGCAGTGTAAATACGGGTGTAAGTAGGCCGCGACACATTGAGCAATCGCGAAGCTTCGAGCTGGGTGAGGTTGAGGTAATCAGAAAGGCGGATGGATTCAAATTCTTCCATGTTGAGCACCACAGCTTGTGATTCAACAAAATCACCAGAGGCAGGTATAAAGCCCGATGCGATGGGAGGTTGTTCCAGACTGCGGTGTTTCTTCGGCCGTGGCGACATAGTCTTTGAATTCAGTTTGCAAAAGTATTGAACTTATGTTCAAAAACCAAATGTTGGTAAGAGTTTATAGTCGTTCTAAGAACAGTGTCATTGTTATGGAATTTTCATGTATTTATGCGCTTGCAGCGATATCCTCCATTTGGGGTTGTCCATTACATATTGCGTGAGGTGATCCATTATTTGCTCTGATTTACTCCATTCGGGTTGTAAAAACAGCTTGCATTTTTTTGAAACAAGGGCTGCATTGCGCTCTGCCCATTCCAGATCACCTGGATGTTGTACAATTACTTTGAGTTCGTTGGCTCTTTGGTAGATGTCGCCTACCGGAGGTGAGTATTTTTTTGGCGAAAGGCATATCCAGTCCCATTCTCCTGAAAGGGGATAGGCGCCAGAAGTTTCGACCATGGCTTTGATGCCGGATTTGTGTAGCGACTGGGTTAAAAATTGCATCGGATACATGGAGGGTTCTCCGCCGGTTACAACAACCGTTTTGGCAGGTGTGTCGGCAGCATGGCCTATCACCTGTTCAACAGATACCGGAGGAAAGAGTTTGGCATTCCACGATTCTTTGGAGTCGCACCAAGAACAGCCCACATCGCAGCCGCCTACTCGAATAAAATAAGCCGCTGTCCCCATGTGAAATCCTTCGCCTTGCAGGGTGTAAAATTCCTCCATCAACGGGAGTTTTTTCCCTCCTTCTAATAAATCGTTGTTTTCTGTCATGGTAATACAGTCAGTTGTTTTTCAAGTTGTTGTCCGTTGGCGCTTAGGCGCACGAGGTAGTTTCCGGGCTGTAGTTGCTTTAGATTAATCGAAGTTTGAAATTGGTCGTCTTTTTGTTTTAACACCTTGTCGCCGATGGTTATAACCAGAATTCCGTCTGTATTAAGTACCTCAATAACTATTGATTTTGTTTTATTTCCATGGTAAATGATGCGGGCTTTATTTCCTTTGAACGGATTGGGCTGTATCTCAAAATCGAAAGAATCAGATTTTGCAATCGGCTCTTCTTTGGTGTTACCTATGGCGTTGGTGTTTATCTTAAAGGCTGTCTGCGAGAAGAGTACGTGGCCTTCTGAAGTAATTACAGACTGTCGATTTCCAGTAAACGAAATAGCTTCGACTTGAGTGGCTGATAAGTTGAGCATATTAACCCGTTGTTTTGAGCCCGAAAAGAATTGATTGTTTTTGCACTTATCAAAAACCCAAAGAAATGGAATCCATGATTTTAGGGTATATCCGGTGAGGATCAACTCGCCTGTTTGCGTATTGATATCTGCTCCTGTAATTAGCCCTTTCGTGTTGAATTCTCCTCGTTTAAGGGCAATATGATTTCCTGGCGTTTTTGGCAAAACGTAGAGTTTGCATTGTTGGTTGCCCCAATTTTTGGAAAACAGGTAAAGCGAATCTCCTAAAGCGATACTGGCTTCGCAATCGAAGTTGTTTTCTCTGTTTTTCTCTGTAAAATCCTGCTGATCTTCATAGTTAAAGAAAATACTTTCTGCCAGGATGGTGGTGTCGTTTTTTGTTGGGAAATCAGATAACGCCACTTTGTAAATAACCAGATTTTTTCTGTTTCCTCGGTTATTGCCAAAATCTCCAATATAGAGGTATTCATCATCTTGCGCCAGACTCTCCCAGTCAACAATGGTA
>CAYWNI010000414.1:0-2624 GCA_964459525.1 uncultured Lentimicrobiaceae bacterium
GCAAGGTCATACTGTTTCATCCTATAGAAGGCATCACCTTGCCAAAAAATGCTTTTGGCCATTATTAAAGCGTTTATAGGATAGGTTTGCGATTTCTCGAAGTAGTCAACAGCATCTTGGTAAGCGCCTCTGTTAAAGGCCAAAACGCCTTGCTGGTAGGTAATTTGCTGATATACTTCTCGCAACGCCTTAGAAGGACTGCGCGTGTTCTCAATTGACCTAATGGCAGCATCATAATTTCGGCTGGTTAAATAGAGTTGCGAAAGCATTGCATAAGCCTGGTTGAGATCCGGTGAGCCTTGATTTTCAGCTATAAACTCTTCAATAAAAACGACAGGATCATTGTACAAATCACCACCCATGTCTATGGTTGTTTTGATGTAGTTAAACAAGGCGTCGGGCGTGACTTCCGGATCACTTTTTAGCTTGTAAGCTTTTAGAAAAGCATTCTGCGCAAACTTGGTTTGATCTGTTTTTACATAACAAAAACCGAGATGGTACCATGCATTCTGTTCCATTTTCCCGCCTTCTTTGGTGGCATCCTGAAAGTTCGGAATAGCGTCTTTGTAATCGCCGTTCATAAATTTGCAATAACCAATCCTGTATTGTTCACCGGGGCTGCGTTCATGTCTGCCCATGTTTTCGTAATCATTATAATAAAGAAGGGCCTTTGCGTAATCGCCCAGATTATACCAGGCGTTTCCCAGCAAGCGTGCCATTTCTGCTTTCGACGATTTATCGGCACTTTTGTAGTAAAGCTGGCCCTCATCAATCACTTTTTCAAATAAACCTTGTACATAGTAAATGTGCATTAGGTAGTTGGGGATATACTTTTTGTATCGGCGATCGTTTTCAATGGCTTTAAATCCCTTGAGGGCTTCGTCGTAATTACCTTTTAAATATTGTAAATGAGCATAATAGTATTGTGCAGCACGTCCGTAATCAGTTTTTGTGTCGGCTACTTTTGCAAAACTGTTAATTGCCCTGTCGTAATCGTTGAGTTTCATTTCGCAGTAGCCTATTTGGTAGTAGTATACGATGCGCTGGTCTCGCGAAAGCGTTTGAGGGGAAAGTCCACGTAGTATTTCTAGACTCTCGCTGTATTTTCTGTCCTCAAAAAGCAATTTTCCCATTTCAAATTTAATGGAAGGAACCCAAGCGCTTTCAGGATAAGTAGAGGCAAAATCAAGCGCGCGGTTGTAGGCATCCTTATCTTTTAGCTCAACAGCGCAAACAATGCTATAGTATGAGGCATTTTCGTAATAAGCGCCTTTGTTTTGCGATTCTTCCTGCATGGCCTGCCCAAACATATCCCTTGCTGCACCAAAATTCTGTTGTTCATACAACAACATGGCATTGCGGTAGGTTTCTGAGGGAGGCATTCGGTATTCGGTTTCTTGTGCAAACGTCTGGTAACCAAATAGGGTTAATGCCAAAATAAAGATGTAAAAATTTGGTTTTATTTTCATTGAATTGCGCTTCTTATGAGTCAGTAAATGTATGCATACCATATTTGACTAAGGGCTGCCTACTGACATTTTATTAACAAATTACCTGTTCAATAAACGCAAAAAACGCCGAATTAATATAATTTCGCCATGAGAATTGATCACAAATGCTATGGGATTTTACTATTATTTTACGAAAGAGATTTTTATATGGGTCTGAAAAGGTCGAGAAGCGCTGTCTGGATAATATTTTTTTTGCCTGCTTTCATGTTTTTGATAAGCAGTCCGGAAACTGTAATGGCGCAAAAATCAAAAGCGGCCAAAAAACTGCGGCAGGCTGAATTGTACTTTGGTAAGGGGGAAGTGGAATCGGCTAATATGATCTTGCAAAAAATTGTACAAACGGATAGCACGTATTTTGATGCGTGGTTATTAATGGGAGGCGTGCAGATGGAATTAAACCATCCGACTGAAGCGCAAAAAGCTTTTGAAAAGGCCTATCAGCTTGATTCTGTTTCCTTTCCTCCTCTGCGGCTCTTTTTGGGAAGATTGGCATACCAAAATGCTGATTATTCTTTTGCCTATAAAATATTGTCGTTGGTATTATCGGATAGTGAGTTGAAGCCAAGTGAAAAAGAATGGGCTGAGGATTTGCAGAAAAGGGCAAAGTCGGCCTTGTGTATTTTGAAGAATCCGCTTGATACAGAATTGCTTTCACTTGGCATACTGGTAGCTACCACTGAAGACGAATACATTAATTTCGTGGATGTTACCGGTAATAAAATGGTCATTACACGAAAAAGTTTACGTGAAAATACATCTGATGGCGAACCAAAATTTTCTGAAAAGTTTATGACCTTAAATAATGAGCAAGGTATTTGGCAAAAACCGAAATGGTTAGACGTCTCTTGGTCTGATGTCGTAAATTCGGGGGGCATGAGCATGAGTGCCGATGGACGAAGCATGCTGTTTACCGGATGTTATTGGCCAGATGGTTCGGGTAGTTGCGATTTGTATTATAGCAATAAGGTTGGTAATGAGTGGCAAACGCCTCGGCGCTTTAATAATACAATAAATACAAGTGGTTGGGAATCGCAACCCGTAATATCTGCTGATGGCGGCACCATTTATTTTTCTTCGAAACGCGATGGCGGTAAGGGGGGCGCTGATATTTGG
>CAYWNI010000415.1:0-2615 GCA_964459525.1 uncultured Lentimicrobiaceae bacterium
CGGTAAAAACCAGATTCAATGATTTCATAGCTAGAGCTTTTTCATTTATACAGACAAAGTAAAACAAACAAGGTGACAAATCTTGTCACCTTTTTTAATTTTCTTGGAATTATCCTCCAAAGTCGTCAAATGCAATCATTTCTTCGGGAACACCCAGATTGTCGAGCATTTTCAGCACAGCATCATTCATCATTGGTGGTCCACAGAGGTAATATTCTATATCCTCTGGTTCAGGATGGTTTTTCAAGTAATTATCGTAAATTACCTGATGTATAAAACCGGTATATCCATCCCAATTATCGTCCTTATGCGGCTCCGAAAGAGCGACTTCAAATTTAAAATTGGGATTTTCCTTTTCTATTTCTTCAAATTGATCTACATAGAACAACTCACGTTTCGATCTTCCTCCATACCAGAAAGATGCCTTCCTGCTTGTATGTCTGGTTTTGTATAGGTCAAATATATGCGAGCGCATTGGTGCCATTCCTGCACCACCACCGATAAACATCATTTCACGTTCGGTAGGTTTAATAAAGAATTCACCGTAAGGGCCTGAAACCATGACTTTGTCGCCGGGTTTACGTGAGAAAATATAAGAAGAACAAATTCCTGGGTTTACGTTCATAAATCCGCCCTTTTTACGATCCCAGGGCGGGGTTGCAATACGAATATTCAGCATCACTATATTGCCTTCTGCAGGGTGATTGGCCATTGAATAAGCACGGTAAATTGGCTCAGGATTTTTCATTTTCAAATCCCACATGTTGAACTTATCCCACTCTTCCTTGTATTCGTCTTCGATATCCATACTTTTAAAGTCGACATCAACCTTCGGCACGTCGATCTGGATATAGCCTCCTGAACGGAAATCAAGTGTTTCGCCTTCGGGCAACTTCACAACGAATTCCTTAATAAAGGAGGCCACATTATGATTTGAAACCACTGTACACTCCCATTTCTTAATTCCAAAAATTTCAGCAGGAACTTCAATTTCCATGTCTTCGCGCACTTTTACCTGACAGCCCAAGCGCCAGTTGGCTGCTTGCTCTTTGCGGGTAAAGAAACCTTTTTCGGTAGGCAGGATTGAGCCGCCACCCGAATTTACCTGAACCCGGCACATGGCGCAAGTGCCACCACCACCACAGGCTGATGGCAGAAATACTTTGTTTGTCGACAAAGTCGAGAGTAAAGTAGATCCCGGATCTGTCTCTATTTCTTTTTCGTTATTAATGGTGATTTTAACCTTTCCCTGGGGCATTAACTTTTTTCGGGCAAAGAGAAGCAGCCAAACCAAGAGTAATGTGGTCAGCAGAAATATGGCGATACTCACTCCAATCACCGTGCCTATTCCAACTTGCAATAAAGTCATCGTATAAGAGATTTAATTTAGTCTATAATTTAATTCCAAGGAAGCTCATAAAGGCTATCCCCATTAATCCAGTAATAATAAAAGTTATACCCAGTCCACGTAGCGGAGCAGGCACATCCGAATACCGGATTTTTTCGCGAATAGCGGCAATGCCCACGATGGCCAGAAACCAGCCAACGCCTGAACCAAGGCCAAAAGATGTGGCTTGTGCCAAACTCTGGTATTCGCGTTCCTGCATAAACAGAGATCCACCCAAAATAGCACAGTTTACAGCTATCAACGGGAGGAAAATCCCTAATGAAGAATACAAAGTAGGAGAGAATTTTTCAACAATCATTTCCACCAGCTGCACCATAGAGGCGATAATAGCGATAAAAAGAATAAAGCTTAAAAAGCTCAAGTCAACATCTGCAAAACTTGGGTCGAGCCATGCCAACGCTCCAGCTTTCAAAATGTATTCATTCAGCATATAATCTACAGGTACCGTAATACCAAGCACAAAGACTACGGCTGCGCCTAGTCCAACTGAAGTTTTCACCGTTTTCGAGACAGCAAGGTACGAACACATGCCTAAAAAATAGGCAAACACCATGTTGTCGATGAAAATGGATTTTATAAATATGTTAAATATTTCTTGCATGAGAATAGATTTTTTGGTTCAACCTAATTTTTTTCAATCAGTTCACTGGTATAAGATCTCTGCACCCAGATAATAACACCTACTACAATAAGCGCCATTGGAGGAAGGATCATAAACCCATTATTTTGGTAGCCCATTTCGTAAAATGACTCTGGAATTACAGGAAATCCATAAATAGTACCTGAGCCAAACAGTTCCCTTAAAAAAGCAATAATTATCAAGATTAATCCATATCCTAATCCATTACCAATACCATCCAGAAAGGACGGCCATGGTTTATTAGCCATGGCAAAAGCTTCAAGACGTCCCATGATGATACAGTTGGTAATAATTAGCCCAACAAATACCGACAATTGTTTGCTTACGTCATATACAAATGCCTTAAGCACCTGATCGACAAGAATTACCATGGTCGCAATAACCACTAACTGTACGATGATACGAATACGTGGTGGAATACCATTACGCATAACAGAAACAACCACATTAGAAACTGCCATCACAAACATAACCGAAATAGACATAACAATAGCCGGTTCCAGTTTAGCCGTAACAGCGAGTGCTGAACATATACCCAATACCTGAACCGTAATAGGATTACTCAAG
>CAYWNI010000416.1:0-2604 GCA_964459525.1 uncultured Lentimicrobiaceae bacterium
TGGGCTAACCAAATTAAGTTCGCCTACTGATGTGGTTGGATCGGTTCCGTTATAAAGCCAATTAAAAGTAACCATGTTTTCAGAAAAGGTGGGTGTCAGGAGCAAATCCTTATTCTGACACACAAAGGCTGTATCCTCCTCGAAGTAGGCCATTGCCTCAGGGAAAACCCTTACCTTAATTGAATCGGATGTCTGACAACCAAAACCGCTTGTTACCAAAACTGAATACCAATAAGTGGTATCGCTTCCGTAAAGTGTATCTTGAATGAATTGTGTGGTGTCACCTGTGCTCCAGAGGTAAGATTCTATGCCTGTTCCCATCACTTCTAGCGTAATGTCAAAACCACTACAGGTGGTTGTGTCGCCGATGATTGTGTCGATTACAGGCAGGTCAGCGACAAATACCTGCATGGTGTCGGAGGAGGTACATCCAAAGGTGTTTGTTACATCAAGATAAAAAATTGAGTCGGCAGTTACCTCTATGTTTATCACTTGCGTGGTGTCGCCTGTACTCCACAAATATTCATAAATCTCGCCTTCGGGCGCAGTTGGTCCTTGCAACATCAGGCTGTCGCCATAACAGCGTGTGGTATCGTTACCGATGTTTACAATTACACTTGGCAACACATTTATTGTGATGGTGTCGGATGCTGTATTACCAAATTCATCTTCAACAATAAGTACAAACCGGGTTGTGTCGACAGGGCAAGCGTTAATGGATTGAACGGTATCATAAATTGTGTCGGCCACAATCCAGTTGTAAATAAACATATTACTAGGTCCTGATAAAGGCACACAATTGCCATTACAAATGGTGGTATCGGGGCCGAGGTCGACAACTAGAAAACTACAGAAACCGGGGTCGTAACCAAAAGTCCAGCCAGCTTGATTGATATCGCAAAGCGCATGTCGTAAAACATCTTTTTCTTCACCTATATCCATGAGCATCACGTAGTCCATGGCAATAAGGCAATCATATTCGGTTTGAGAAGCTACAGCTATTGTGGTAAATGAGTCGGCCAAAAACGAAGCAGGATGATACAGCCGACCATCCCAATTTAGGTTGATCAACGCAGTATCATTACCTATGCCAATGCTTTTGCTATTGCCCTCAGGATAAATTTCGATATTTTGAATGAGTTGATCGCTTGAAACATTTAGTGTTAGGTCGTAATGATTTCTGTTGGTTGGTATGTCGCCTTCAAAGGTTACGATTACTCTATTGTTTTGCTGATTAACAACAAGTTGTGTTAAATGGCGAATTGCCAAATAATCGGCTATTTTATCATCAGTAGCAATGAGCACATTGTCTTTTCCGGCGGCACCATAGGTATTATAAATGTATTGGAAATCGGTCGTAAATGTTTGTGGATATTGGTTCATGCCCCAAGGTATCCAGCGATAAATGCCCAGATCACTTTCTTGGTTTAAAGAGTCGGCAGTGTTGGCTAAGTCGAAGGATGTGTCAAAATACCGATTCGTTTTTAAAGGTGCCGACCAGTCAACGCTTGCATCTTCAACGTCTATTCCGTTTTCATCCTCATTTAACCAACCGGGTTCTTTTCTTTGGTCGATAACATCATGATATTGGTTATCAATAACGTAGTCGATAAAAGCACTGATGGAATTTGGAATGATAAACGTTTTCATTAAAAAGGAATCGTTTATTTTTCGGCGAGAATAGCTTTGGGTTCGCCGTATTTGATAGTCCATTAAATCCTGATCGCCATTTTGGGGATTATCGAAAATGCCATGGTTATAAATACCCCAACCCGACTGATAAAGCGTGTTTATCGAGTTCCAAGTAAGTTTCGATTGGTCGTGATACGGATCATCTGGGTCGAGAATATCGGTGCCATTAAAGCTAAACACATTAATACCACTCGACATTTTAAATGAAATATTGTTGTTACAGCCATCGGTGTAGTAAAGTCCGCCATTACTGCTTTCTCCTTCAAATAGTGGGTAAACAATGTTATATATATCAGCGAGCGCGTCATCCATTTGAAAACTCAGGGCAAAGTCCTTGTTGTAGGGAAGGGGGGCTTTTTCAACCAATGGTAGCGTTGGGGGATTAATAAAAGTAACAACTACCGAATCAATTCCCACAGGATTTGTTTGCTGGGCCTTGAGCCCTATGGCTGCTTGAACGACCAACAGCACTATCATTATGCTTATTTGCCAATGCTTTGCCATATTAATTCCCCCTGTAATTATAATCGTTAATATTGGGGTATGCCACTTGACGGTAGCTTCTTCCCCTTACTTTCTTGGTTCTTTTTGGTTTATCCGTTCTGGTTTTTCGTGAATATTTCGAGTTCTTTTTGTCAAAGTAATTCAGGTCGTCGAAGTTAAAACGATATCCGATGCTGATTTCATGACTTCCTCCCGATCCTTGATTAATACCACTCATGCCGATTTCGTAGGAGTAGTTAAAAACAAATCCCCTGCCAATATGCGCACCAATGTTAAGGCCTAAAGCTCCACCTGTACGGTACAGCAATCCACCCCAAAACTGTTGTCGAAAAATAAACATCGTTGACAGTTCAATTACTGATGGCTCGTTTGTGGTTTTCCGAAAAACGCCATATGCCTGCATTTGCC
>CAYWNI010000417.1:0-2598 GCA_964459525.1 uncultured Lentimicrobiaceae bacterium
CAACAATTTATTTGAACGGAATGGAAGAATCAGAGAAGCAGGATAGAAGAGTCGATTTTTATTCAAAATCGGTACGGGCAGGGAAAAGAACTTATTTTTTCGATGTAAAATCCACACGGTCAAACGAGCTGTTTGTCACAATTACCGAGAGTAAAAGGCGGTTCAACGAATCAGACGGCCAGTTCACGTACGAGAAGCATAAAATCTTTCTCTACGGCGAAGATTTTGATAAATTTAAAGCCGGTTTGGACTCCGCTATCAACTTTGTTGAAGGCGACGAACGCGTATTACCCGATGTGGAAGAAAGTGAGCTGTTGACCCATGAATCACCAGACGTTTCTTTTGAAGATCTTGGTAAAGAGGATGATAGCTAGCTGTGAGCGAGCATTGAGTTGATGTCCACCGCGTTGTGTGGAATGTGTTTGATAGCTGATGTGGATATATTCTTCCAGTTAAAAAGGCTTGATTTTCTAAAAAACGTGTTGATAAGTTCATCCGGACGCAATGGTGGTATTGATTCAATAATGTAATTTTGTGACATCATGAATTTATACAAACGGGGATAAAAATGGGAAAAACGATTGCTGTAACCAATCAAAAAGGAGGTGTTGGAAAAACCACCACTTCCATCAATCTTGCTGCAAGTCTGGCGGTGCTCGAATACCGCACGTTGATTGTTGATGCAGATCCTCAGGCCAATGCCACCTCTGGAATAGGCTTCGACCCCAAGCAGATACAAGCCAGTATTTACGAATGTATTGTCGATAACCTGGATGTGTCAACGGTAATTCTACCTACAAAAACACCCCACCTCGACCTGTTGCCAGCCCATATCGACCTGGTAGGTG
Source organism: uncultured Lentimicrobiaceae bacterium (assembly GCA_964459525.1). Classification (GTDB taxonomy): domain Bacteria; phylum Bacteroidota; class Bacteroidia; order Bacteroidales; family F082; genus UBA6244. The sequence goes on from CAYWNI010000417.1 coordinate 849, forward strand.
CCGAAATTGAACTCATCAACTTACCCAACAGGGAGATGATGATGAAGCAGGTGCTGGAAAAAGTTAAAGACAATTATGAGTTTATCATCATTGATTGTTCGCCTTCACTTGGGCTGATCACCGTAAATGCACTCACCGCTGCCGACTCTGTAATTATACCAGTACAATGCGAATATTTTGCACTCGAAGGACTTGGTAAGTTGCTCAATACCATTAAAATAGTACAAACACGACTCAACCAGAATCTGGACATCGAAGGAATACTTTTAACCATGTTCGACAGCAGACTAAGACTGTCGAAACAGGTTGTAGATGAGGTGAAGACGCATTTTCAGCAGATGGTTTTTTCCACCATTATCAACAGAAACACAAAGTTGGGAGAGGCACCTAGCTTTGGCGATTCTATCATCATGTACGACGCTGAAAGCACCGGAGCCATCAATTATTTGAATCTGGCCAGAGAAATTCTGCAAAAGAACAACATGACCTCGATAAACAGCAACGACAAAATAATCGAGTAAGAATATGACGACTACAAAAGGAAAACGTAAAGCGCTGGGGCGAGGACTCGAATCTATCCTGCAAAGTCCTGAAACCGATATTACCTCAGGTGACATTTCGGGAAATTATGTGGCAGGTGCCATTGCTGAAATCGAATTATCGAAGATTGAAACCAATCCTTTTCAGCCACGTTCAGATTTTGATGGTATGATGCTCAGAGAGTTGGCTGATTCAATAAAGTCGCAGGGAGTTATTCAGCCCATTACCGTTCGCAAGATGGGTTTCGATAAATTCCAGTTAATTGCTGGCGAACGACGATTGCGGGCTTCACAACTGGCAGGTTTAGAGCGTGTTCCGGCTTTTATTCGCATTGCCAATGATGAGCAGATGTTAGAGTTGGCACTTATTGAGAATATTCACCGGCAGGAACTTAACGCCATTGAAATAGCCATCAGCTACCAGCGACTTATCGAAGAATGTCAGCTTACTCAAGAAAAACTAAGTGAACGTATCGGGAAAAACCGATCCTCCATAGCCAACACACTTAGGCTGCTTAAATTGCCTCCTTCGGTACAGGTGGCTTTGCGCGATGGCTTTATCTCTACGGGTCATGCCCGTGCCTTAATAACTGTTGAAAGTGTTGAACTACAGGAAGTTTTGTTGAAAGAGGTTGTAAGTAAAGGACTTAATGTTCGGCAGGTGGAAGAGATGGTGCGGACTTTGGCTAAAAGTCCAGTTAAAAAAGTAAAACCGGAAGCATACACCATGCCCGAAAAGTTTAAAGAAACACCTACCATGCTCAGCGATAGACTTGGGGCTAAGGTGAGCTTAAAACGCAACAATAAGGGACAGGGGTCTATCGTTATAAGTTTTAAAAATGATCAAGAGCTCGAACGGATTATCGGTGTGCTCAGGGATTAAACTAACACTGGATATCCTGAAAAATTGTTCCAAAATAGTATGGTTGGTTTTTCTGAGTTTTGTGGTGATTTCTACGGTATCAGCTCAAAATTTGGAAAAAAAGCAAAAGGAAACTCTGGCTCAGCCACGGTTGCACTCTCCTAAAAAAGCTACACTGTATTCGCTTGTGCCAGGGTTGGGACAAATTTACAACAAGAAATATTGGAAATTGCCCATTGTTTATGCTGGATTTGCGGCAACGGGATATTTTGCCATAACAAATGGTCAGGAATACTCGAAATACAACGAAGCCTACAAATGTGCCATCAATTTGGGTGATGATTGTACC
>CAYWNI010000418.1:0-2555 GCA_964459525.1 uncultured Lentimicrobiaceae bacterium
ACCCTCTGATTAACAGTCAGATGCTCTAACCAACTGAGCTAAGGAGGAATGTTTTATAAAAACGAGTGCAAAGATATATCTTTTTTTGAAACAGCAAATTTATTTTTCCCTTTTGCTGAAAAATATTCAACCCGTTAGGCTAGTAATGAAAGAGCGCAACCCGTTAAGAAAAAAGGGTTTTTAACAGATTGTGAAAAACTAATTATCTCCTTTTTACAAAAGCTTTGTTTAATCCTTTATTTTTACGTGCTAAATGCTTATTAGGCAATTATATTTAATAAATCTATGGGTAAAACTGGGGTAATTTTTGCTATCTTGTTGTTTTGTAGCTATATCGTAATGCCAAACGGTTGGGATTCCTCTGTATACAACACACACAACCCAACGCCTTACCTACCTGGTTCGACTGAAAAAATGCCGGACGCCATTACCTACGACACCATATGTGCTGGCGAACAGCTTACGTTAACCGCTCAAAACAGCATGGTTTCGTATCTATGGTCGAACGATTTAACTACACAAAGTATTGAGATAGCTCCAGAAAATTCCGCATGGTACTGGGTTGATATGGTCGACACGCTAAATATTGGAAGCCGCGACAGTACTTGGATTGAGGTTGAACTGCCACCAACTATTTTTAACGCATCTGCCGACACCATCCAAATAATTGAAGGAGACGAAGCGCTATTATGGGTAGAAGTAGCAGAGGATAATTCAATTCTATGGTCAACAGGAAGTACAGAGGCCGACATTTTGGTTTCACCTCTCATCAGCACTTCATACAACGTTGAAATTACTAGCAAAAGGGGATGTAGTACCTCAAAAACTTTTTTTGTCGGGGTTTCTTACTCCATCGATATGGATTTTAGCTATGATACCGTTTGCGTGGGTGATACAACACTATTAATCAACATTACCCAAACTACCGACAGTATAATTGCCGTGCTTTGGGATTTAAATGCTGACGGCCAATTTGATCCTGATGATAGTGATACAGTTAGACATGTTTTCGAAGCAGGCGGTTTTCATTTAGTGGGTATGCGCATTTACTTCAAAGAAAGCCCCATGCAGGTGGTTTATAATGCTGTTCCGGTAGGCACATTGCCTGAGGTGGATTTTGCCTCTGAAAATACCTGCCAAAGTTCAACCACTATTTTTACTGACGAAACATTTGTTACCGTTGGCGCGGAAAACAGGTGGTTCTGGGATTTTGGCGATGGCAATTCTCTTGTGTTTCAAACCGCAAGTCACTTTTATGTTAACGCCGGAAACTACAGCGTTATGCTTAAAGTTTGGACTAATTTGGGGTGCTTCGATTCAATTATAAAGCCCGTCACCATTAATGTTGCTCCTGACTTCACTTTTATTACATCCAACGACTCAATTATAGCCAACGACGATACAGCTTACTATGCAAAAGGAAGTACGCTAGTAATGACAGTTGACATTCAAGGTGATCACGATAGTTTGGTTTGGTTCAACGGCTCTACTGAAACGTCGGTATCCATCACTGAACCTGGTGTTTATAATGCCACTGTTTACAACAAAGGTTGCACCAAACAAGCCCGGTTTTTTGCTGTTGAAAATGGCGGTGGCGGTGGCGGTGGAACCGAAATCATGAATTTATTTACGCCCAATGGCGATGGATTTAATGACTATTGGCTCGTTAGCAATCCTGATGTTGTTTTCCCGATAAAAGTTGTCCTTTACAACCGATCTGGAAAAAGCGTGTATACTTCGGACAACTATCAAAACGATTGGGCTGGTATTTCTGAAGGCAATCCGCTACCTCAGGCTACGTATTATTATGTAATTAAAGACGATAACGGCTCAACCTTTAAAGGTCCTGTTACGATAATAAGATAACATGAAGCACTTAAAATTTCATATCGCAAGTGTACTCATCCTCATCGGCATGACCGTTTCGGCACAGCAGTTTGCGCACCGCACACAATACCTTGTAAACCCATACTCCCTTACCCCTACTCTGGCAGGACTAACAGGATATAGCGAGATGTTTCTAGGCTACAGAAACGACTGGACCCGCATCGACGGTAGTCCGAGAACTTTTAGTGCCAATGGATTTGGTAATATATATGAACAAAAAATGTGGCTTGGCGGTGAAGCAGTGATGGATAAAACCGACATACTTTCTACTTTTAAACTAAATGCCAGTTATACCTACAAGCTTCAGGTAGATGATAATCAATACCTGTTCTTTAGTGGCTGGGGAACATTTTTTCAATCATCGGTAAACACGGGAAACAGCATCGGTGTCGACCCAAACGACCCATTGCTTAACAACCTAAGCAAGCTGAATAGTTCAGCGTTTAATGCAGGTATAGGCATCAACTACAACCGTGATCGGTTTAATTTGGGCATAGCGATTCCAACACTTTTTGGCTCCGATGATTCGTATACTGGTGAACCCTACAAATTTAAGGTTCAGCGGGAAGTTATGTTTTTCTCTTCCTACCTCTTCGATTTGGGCGAACAATGGCAAATGCAGGCATATGGCGTTTTTCGGAAAACCACAAACGAGCCATCAGTAAGAT